>CALAXS010000535.1 GCA_937895305.1 uncultured bacterium | reverse complement strand
TCACTATTTCGCTGGCAAAATCGGCGCAACATTTCAGCACACAGCCATTCCAGCGAATGCTGGAATCCAGGAGACCCTGCAAAATAAACCCGCAAACCGGGGCCATCACCCATCTTTCTACTTGGCAAAACGCAGCCATTCCTTCATAATGGGCGACTTGCTTTCATTCACTATAAAAAGGGCACAACACATGCGTGGCATTATTTTTTCTTTAATTCTGGGAATACTCCTCCTTGGCTTCGCTCCGGTCCTGACCGCTGTCGAAGT
This sequence comes from uncultured bacterium, assembly GCA_937895305.1. Taxonomy (GTDB): domain Bacteria; phylum Hydrogenedentota; class Hydrogenedentia; order Hydrogenedentales; family JAEUWI01; genus CALAXS01. The sequence goes on along the minus strand of CALAXS010000535.1, from coordinate 12,966 downwards.
GGGGGAGAACCTCCCCGCTCTCACCTTCAAAGACATCCGCTATCTGCCCCGGACCTTCGAGGACTTTGGCGAGCGCAAGGCTTTCGTGATTCTCTTTGTGAATCGGGGCGACGAGCATTCTGAAGCCGCCATTAAAAAGTTATCCCCCCTGCGCGATGCCCACCTCGCCCATGACATCGAAGTCATCCTCATGAATTCCGGCACCACAGACTCCATAATGGATGCTGCTATGCAGGCTATTGACCTCGATGTGCCCTATACCGTGCTCAAGGACCGCGACGCTTCGGTCGCTCAGGCCATAGGTGTCACTGCAACAGGTACCACCGTGATTCTGGATTCCAAGGAGACACTTCGTTACCGCGGCAATGTAGATGGTGCAGCAGAAGCCGTACAAGCATTGTTGGCATCTGAAGCATTGCCCGTGTCTGCATCAAAAAAGAACGGCACCGCCATCACGGTCCGCAAGACACCAAAACCTGCAGGCGACATCACCTACAGCGAACACATCGCACCCATCATGAACACGCACTGTGTGGAATGTCATCGCCCTGGCGAGACCGCCCCTTTTTCGCTGCGTAGCTATGGACAGGTTTCCACACGGGCCGACATGATTAACGAAGTCGTTCAGGAAGAACGTATGCCCCCCTGGTACGGACACCAGGAAAGCCACGACATCGTGAACATCCGTGAACTCTCGCAGCAAGAAAAAGATCACATCGCTCAATGGTACGAAGGCGGTCGCCTGGAAGGTGACCCGGCCCTCAAGCCCCCTGCTCGCGAGTTTCCAATAACAGAGTGGAAGATTGGTGAACCCGATCTGGTCCTTACCGCGCCCGAAGAATTTGAAGTGCCCGCCGACGGCTATATCCCTTACGAATACGTCATCCTCCCCTATCGGTTTGAAGAAGACACCTGGGTCCAGGCCATACAGATTAAACCCAGTAACCGCGCTGTGGTACACCACGCCAACCTCGCGTATACGAAAATTGTGGATGGCAAACAAGAAGAAGGCTATCACTTCGTTACCGGACAGGTCCCCGGGGGATCTCCAGCTATCATGGACGCAAATCAGGCCATGCTCATTCCTGCGAATTCAGTGCTGCTGCTGCAAATCCACTATGTAACCACAGGTCAGATCGAAAAAGAACAGATCAGAGTGGGCATCCGTTACGCCAAGGAAGAAATTCATAAGCGGGTCTATCACCAACGCGTACGGCCCAAGGAGATCAACATTGAAGCGGGCAGTGCCTTCCACGCCATGACCGCCAGCGAGACCATCGACGCCAATGCCACCATCCTCGCCCTCTTCAGCCACATGCACCTCCGTGGTCGCGATATGAAATTTATCGTCGATTACCCGGAGGGGAAATCAGAAACCCTCATGACCGTGCCCAACTACAGCTTCGACTGGCAACTGGCCTATAAATATGCCATCGGTGCCAAGGAATTCCCCAAAGGCACTACGGTGCGCACCATCTCGCACTACGACAATTCCGCATTTAACGCCTACAACCCCAATCCCGACGATGAAGTACACTATGGTGCCCAGACTTTTCACGAGATGAACGACGCTTACATCTTCTACCTGGATAACGACGAAACCCTCTCCCTGCAAGTGGATCCCCAAACAGGCCACGTTATCGATGGGCAACAAGCCAAGGCAAACTGATTACTGGCTACATAATCGCTAACACAACGCCTTTCCAGCAATGGGAAGGCGTTTTTTTAGTCAGGTGCAAGAAATCCTTCCCGGCTTCCGTCTTTATATACAGAAGCAGGGGAGGAAGCACCATGAACAGTGTATGGCTTCGTGGAGAAGCAAGTGATGTAGCACAGGTCAGTCGCACCTGTAACGACATGCAAAATAGTTATCCCGTAAGTGGTCTTGCCGAAAAAGGCGCGATAACCGTGCAGCTCGTCAAGTCGGTCGGTAACGGACTCTTCCGTGTGAACCGGGAAGAGGGTATACAAGTATCCCTTCGCGACAGTGTGTCCATCGCCGAATATGCCCAGGTAGAACGCGAGCACTACCTGGCTATACTCGTGCTCCTTGGTGTATTGCAATACCGCGTACTCCAGATACATAGCGAATTCAACCCCGAAGACTTCATGCACACCTTCTGTAATCCCTGTGTCCTCTACCGACCCCGCTATTTCGGTGAATACGCCGATCTCATCGGCAAACTCCAGCTATGCCCCGGGTGCAAGAAATTCTACAACATGCTCCTGGAACAACACGAAGTCGAAGCTGTACTTGAGGCCATTACCTACACCCGCGAAGGCGGTGCACTGCACCCCCCCATCGCATAGGGCGAACCACCCCACACCGATTCGCTATACTACAGGCTCAACAGCAGATGTATTTCCAGGAGGCTGAATCGGATGCAGATAAATGTAAATGGCGAATCCCGCGATGTCGCGACAGGTAGCACTATAGCAGGCTTGATAGACACCCTCGGGCTGGAACAAAAAACCGTGGTCGCCCAACGCAACGACGACATTATTGAGCGGCATGCCTATGCCAGCACCCTCATCCATGACGGCGACTGCATCGAGCTCATTCGCTTTGTAGGAGGCGGATGATGACCCACGCGCACCGCATGGCCCGGTTCAACGAAACCGATCTTTACGTCGTTATCACCGAAGCCTTCTGCGCAGGTCGCCCCGCCCTCGACGTGCTCGATGCCTGCCTCGCTGCGGGGGTGGGTCTCGTGCAGCTGCGCGAGAAAAACTGTAGTGCCAGAGAACTGGTGCAACGCGCTCAGGTCTTCCGCGAACGAACCCGTGCTGCCAACGCGCTCCTCATTATCGATGACCGCGTCGATATCGCCCTCGCGGCGGATGCAGACGGTGTTCATCTGGGGCAAGACGACCTCCCCATAGCCCACGCCCGTGTCCTTGCTCCCGACCTTATTCTGGGCTCATCCAGCCATAACCTCGACGAAGCCCTCACGGCACAACAAGCAGGTGCCAGCTACGTCAACATAGGCCCGGTCTTCGCGACCCGGACCAAAGACGTCCCTACGGGCGTTGTGGGTCCCCAATTGCTCGCAGAAATCAGACCCCACCTGCATATCCCCTTTACCTGCATGGGCGGCATAAAAGTACACAACATCGACCAAGTCCTCCAACACGGTGCACGACACCCCGCAGTCGTTACCGCCGTCACCGCAGCCGACGATGTCCAAGGCGCCGCTACGGCACTCCGCGACAAGATTGTGAATCACCTGGATTATACAAGGGAATAGTGTTCCTGGCTCAATCAGGATTGCGGCGGTTTTGGTCCCGACTCAGGCGCGGATTCATTTCCCTCGTTCCCAAGCTCCTGCTTGGGAATGCATACTCCGAGGCTCTGCCTCGGAAAACGGGGGTGTTCGACTAGATTTGCTGTGATTTCGGTCCCGACTTGGACTGGGAGTGCTACGCGGAGATTCTCGCTTTCGCGGGAATGACAAGGACTTTAATGTCTTTTATCACCAACTCCCATTTCGCCCCACCTTTTGCTATAGTACCCCGATAGTTTTTAGGAGTACCTTTATGATTTTCAATATGGGCAGATATGTGCCTTTGTCTTTTTGCGTTATCGCAGGAATTACCCTAAGTGGTGCAGCACCTGCACCCGATTTCGATACCGCTGTACGCCCCATCCTCGATACACACTGCTTCGACTGTCACAACCCCGAAAAACGTAAATCCGGCCTGGACCTCACCACATCAGCCACTGCCACAACCGGTGGGGATTCAGGTTTGGCCGCCTTTGCGCCCCATGACCCGGCGGGCAGCAGCGCACTCACCCGTATCCAGTCCGACGACCCCGAAGAACAGATGCCGCCCAAAGGCGATAGACTTACCGAAGCCGAAATTACGACATTACAAGCCTGGGTCCAGGCAGGGGCTGCGCGTGGTGCCGAAGACCAATCCGCTACCGCACTACGCTCCGACCACTGGTCCTTTCAAAACCCGGTGCAAGCCCCCCTTCCCGAAGTAGCCAATACGACATGGCCCCGGAACCCCATCGACCGTTTCATTCTCCACGGTCTCGAAAGCATAGGACTGGAACCCGCAGCCCGAGCCGATAAAACCAAACTACTCCGACGCGTCTACCTCGACCTTGTTGGCTTACCCCCATCCCCCGACGAAATCGCTACCTTTCTCGCCGATACCCGCGACGATGCCTACGAACGTGTGGTAGAGCAGCTCCTTGACTCGCCCCACTATGGCGAGAAACAGGCCATCGCCTGGCTTGATATCGCACACTACGCCGATTCCAACGGCTACGAAAAAGATCGCCACCGCAGTATCTGGCCCTACCGCGACTGGGTGATTCAGGCCCTCAATGACGACCTGCCCTACGACACCTTTGTAGTGAAGCAGCTGGCAGGCGATCTCCTCCAATATGCGACCGAGTCCGATCACGTCGCCACAGGTTTTTTGCGTAACTCCCTATACAACGAAGAAGGTGGCGTCGACGTAGAAGAATTCCGCTTCGAGGCCATGGTTGATCGCGTTAATACCGTGAGCACCGCCATGCTGGGTCTCACTATGAACTGTGCCCAATGCCACACCCACAAATACGACCCCATCACCCAGCGCGAGTACTACCAGTTTTACGCCTTCCTCAACAACACCGAAAACGTAGAAACGGAAATCCGAGACCCGAATGTGACCACAGCACGTGCAGCCATCCAGCAAAAAATGGATAGCATCATTGCCGACTTGCCCAATCGCTTTCCCGTCGATGCGCCCCAGACCCGCGACGTAGCCCTGGCACCAGACAAAGTAGAAAACAACAGCAAGGCCCAGGCCACCCCCCTGCAAGACGCCTCCATCCTTATCAGCGGACCCGCTGCGGACAAAGATACCTACACGGTGCACCTGCCCACGACGATTAAGGAACTCCAGGCCGTCAGGGTCGAAGCCCTGCCCCACGACACCCTCAATCAATACGGCCCCGGTCGCGCCGACAATGGTAATTTTGTACTCAGCGAGATTCAGGTCTATGCCATAACGGGCGACGGCAAAGAGCGCCGCCTGGACCTGGCCCGCGCCGAAGCCGACTTTGAACAGAAGGACTACCCTGTAGCCCAGGCCCTCGATGGAAAAGCGGATACCGGATGGGGTATCGCGAACGAAGAAGGTGACACCAATGTAAAGCGCACCGCTACCTTCTACTTTACCCAAACCGTGAAGCTGGCAACGGACGAAGACTTGCGCGTTAAACTCCAATGCAGTAACGGCAACCAGCATATCCTCGGTCGTTTCCGTATCACCGCGGTGGAACAATTCTACCCCGAGTCCGATGTGCCCGACGCAGAACGCCGCACTGCCTACCTCGCCAAACAACAAGCTGCCTGGGAAAACGAAAAACGCGCCCAGGCCAAAGATTGGCATATCCAGGATCCCCTGACCTTTGTATCAGGAAAAACAGCCACCCTGAAAAAGCTGGGCGATGCCTCCATTCTCGTCATGGGTGAATTTCCCAATGTAGACACCTACACCGTCACTTTCCGCACCGACCTCAAGGGCATCACAGGTATGCGCCTCGAAGCACTGCCCCACGAAACTCTCCCCGGCGGTGGTCCCGGTCGCGGTGTCATTATGTCCGGCGACGGCGACTTCTTCCTCAGTGAAGTACGTCTTAACGCAGCATCCTGGAATGGGGGAGAGGCACCCGAAACCATAGCCCTCGAAAAGCCAAGCGCAAGTTTCGCGGCAGAGGGAAAAGATATTGCCCTCACCCTCGACGGTCAGGTTGACACCGGTTGGTCGGTTAACGGAAAACAAGGCCAGGCCGTCTACGCCACCTTTAGCTTTGCCGAAGCCTTGCCCGGTTACGACGGCGGTACACTGCTGAGTCTTGACCTGGAACATTTCTTCGTACACCAGCACACCCTCGGTCGATTTCGCATATCCCTCACCACCGACCAGGGCGAAATCGTCACCACAGGTCTCCCCGCGGACCTGGAAGCAGCCCTTCTGCTCGCGAAAGAAGATCGCAGTGCCACACAACTAAGCGCCCTCAAGGAACAGTACCTTCTTATCGCGCCCGAACTAAGTGCAGCCCACAACGAACTAACGGCCCTCGCCCAACAGATGCCCCAATACGTCAGGACGCTAACCCTTCAGGAACGCGACACGCTCCGCCCCACCCATTTCCAGCATCGCGGTGAATTTCTCAGTCCCAAGTACGAAGTCACCGCAGGTGTTCCCGCCGTGCTCCACCCCTTCCCCGAGCACGAACCCCGCAACCGTCTGAGTTTTGCGCGCTGGATTGTCGCAGAAGAAAACCCACTCCTTGCCCGGGTTCAAGTGAACCGCCAGTGGCAACGCATTTTCGGTGTCGGCCTCGTCGAGACCGCCGAAGACTTTGGCATCATGGGCACCGCCCCGGTAAACCAGGAACTTCTCGACTGGCTGTCCGTCGAATTCATGCGACGCGGCTGGAGTAATAAAACTCTCCTCCGTCTTATGGTCACCTCCACAGCCTACCAGCAAAGTGCAGACTGTAGCCCCGAAGTGTTGGAAAAGGATCCAAAGAACCGCCTCTTGACCCGGGGCCCCCGCTTTCGTATAGAAGGTGAACTCATTCGCGATGTCGCCCTGGCAAGCAGCGGACTCCTCAGCCGCAAGATGGGTGGTCCCAGCGTCTATCCGCCCCTCTCCAAAGACCTCATGTCCCTCCTTTACGGCGGTAGCAACGGGAAATGGCCCACCAGCAAAGGCGAAGACCGTTACCGTCGCGGCATCTATACCTACATGAAACGCATACTGCCCTACCCCGCCATGGTGGTCTTTGATGCCCCCCAGCGCGACACCCTCTGCGCCCGCCGAATAAATTCAAATACCCCCCTGCAAGCCCTCACCGTACTCAACAACAGTGAATTCATGGTGGCTGCCCAGGCCCTGGCGCGGCGTACCCTCGAATTCAACAGCAACTCCACCAAAGAACAACTCGACTTCGCCTACCAATGCGTTCTCGGTCGTCAACCCGATGAAGAAGAACGCCGCTGGCTGACGGAATTTCTGAAAGAACAAGAGACCGCACTGGCGGATGAACCCAAACAAATTAAAGCCCTTATCGACGACGAAGTACCGGATGTAGCGCCTGCACGACAGGCTGCCTGGGTTGCTCTTGGGCGTGTGCTGCTGAATCTCGACGAGACCCTGACCAAAGGCTAGGACCACAGGAATTTACCATGAAACATGATATGCAAGCCCTGCGGAACAAGGCGCTACGAGACCTGACCCGTCGCCAATTCTTCAATGAATGCGGTGTAGGTGTCGGCAAGATCGCTCTCGCTTCCATGCTCTGTGGCGGCATGGCACGCACCGCCCTCGCCGAAGCCAACCCCATGGCCCCCAGTGTGCCCCACTTCGCAGCAAAAGCCAAGCGCGTCATCTACCTCTTCATGGCGGGCGCACCCAGCCAGCTCGACCTCTTCGACAACAAGCCCGAACTCGTTAAATTCGATGGGACCCCCGTACCCGCCGAAGTGGTCAAAGACCAACGCTACGCCTTTATCAAACCCGATGCCTCACTCATGTCCTCCCGCTATGCCTTTAACAAGTACGGCGAATCCGGAGCAGAACTCTCCGAAATGTTACCCCACCTCGCGAAAGTTGTGGACGACATCGCCTTTGTAAAAAGCATTCACACCAGCCAGTTCAACCATGCCCCTGCGCAGATCTTTATGAATACCGGTTCCCCCCTCTTCGGTCGCCCCAGCCTGGGCGCCTGGGTCACCTACGGACTCGGTAGCGAATCCTCAGACCTCCCCGGCTTCGTCGTGCTCAACTCCGGCAGCGGCACCAGTGGCGGTGCCCATACCTATGGTTGCGGCTTCATGCCCACCATCTACCAGGGCGTCCCCTTTCGCAGCAAAGGCGACCCCATCCTCAACGTTTCCAATCCTCCCGGCGTGGACGACCGTCTCCAGGGTGAATCTATCGGCCTCATCAACAAGCTCAACCACCACCAGCTCGGTCTCGCAGGCGACCCCGAGATCGCGACCCGCATCAATGCCTACGAACTTGCCTACCGCATGCAGAGCAGTGCCCCAGAACTTACCGACCTCAGCCAGGAATCCCAGGCCACCCTCGATCTCTACGGGGCCAAAGCCGGCGAGGCTTCCTTCGCCAACAACTGCCTCCTCGCACGCCGCATGATCGAACGGGGCGTTCGCTTCGTCAATTGCTACCACGGCAGTTGGGACGCTCACAGCGATGTTGCCGGAAACATCAAAAGCAACTGTGGTCAGACCGACCAGGCTACTGCCGCCCTACTCACTGACCTGAAGCAACGGGGCCTCCTCGAAGACACCCTCGTCGTCTGGGGCGGCGAATTTGGCCGCACCCCCATGGTCGAATCCAGCGCCGGACTCGGCCGCAGCATGGGCCGCGATCACCATCCCCAGGCTTTCACCATGTGGTTCGCAGGGGGTGGCATCAAAGGTGGGCAGACTATCGGTGCCACCGACGACCTCGGCTTTCACATCGTCGACCGTCCCGTTCATGTTCACGACGTACAAGCCACCATCCTGCGCCTTCTCGGCTTCGACCATACCCAACTCACCTTCCCCTTCCAGGGTCGCGATTTCCGCCTCACCGACGTTTATGGTGAAATAGTCGAAGAGCTACTGGCATAATCAACGACATTAGAAACCCATGAGGCAGAAAATGCGGACAAGCGAACCCCATACCCGAATCTGTAGAATCATGGCATCGACTGTATCCGTATTGCTTGGGGTCCTGAGCCTTATAGTTTCTCAAGCTGCGCAGGCTGGCGAAGATGAAGTCACTTTCACACGCACCTTATCCGGTGCTGGCTATAGCACCCTCCAAAATGAATATATCCCGGGGGAAGCAATCACCATACACATCGACATTCAAAAGCAAGGTTCCAGCGAAGTCACTGCTATCGGATTCATCGACCTGGCCCCACCGGGCTGGACCGTGAGTAGCGTATTCACCGGAAGTGATAAATCCGCCAAGACCATCCAGCCTGTTATTCAGCCCGAAATCGGCGATTCAGAGACCCTGAATTTCCTCTGGATTGATGTTCCCGTACTACCTTTCTTTATCGAATACACGCTGAATATCCCCACGGACCAATTCGAGGAAGTTGCCTTCGCAGGTACCTGTGGATATCGCTTCACCGCAGGGGCGCTCTCCTTTGAGTCCACAACTTTTATCAATGGCCCACCCTGTATTTACTTTACCCGTACCAGTAATGCCTACGTTGCTGATGACCTCCTCGCTGTATCCATCGCTATCTATCATGATGGTTGTACTGATAGCCCCCTGGCACTGGGTATTGAAGAGCGCATCCCCGCAGGGTGGACCCTGGACAGTGTTGCAGGGCCAGATACCCCCGCTTTCTCATCGCCCCTGGACTCCGAAGATATTCTTGATTTCGGCTGGACCACTATCCCGTCATCGCCTGTTGAATTTACATACTATCTCCAGGTTCCCCTCGCCGAAGACGACGACCCGGAATACATCGATGGTGAAGTGCTCTACCATCTGGATGCAGATCTACTCCAATCCGCAACCGTTGAGACCGAAATCGAAAATGGCACCCCCCCGCCCCTGGACTCGGAACTTAGTGTAAGTCCTGATCCCTTATTCGATTTCATCGTTGGCATTGTTATGGTTGATACCACCACCAGCAATACACTTAGTCTCACCAATATCGGCGAAGGTACCATCAACGGAACCGCGATCCTGAATGACCCAGCCGGTGTCTTTAGTATCACCAGTGGCGGCACCTACAGTCTTGGCACCAGTGCGAGCAGCGATATGACAATTAACTTTTCACCCACCACCATAGGCGATTTCACTGCGACCCTTGATCTCCCCGGTGGCGCCAACGGTACAGCCACCATAACCCTCAAAGGAACGAGTGTCTACATGAAAAGTGCCTGGATGACTCTTTTGGGTTGTGGCCCATCAACGATTCCGGGCCCATCCCCCTGGTCCGACCTGGCTATCCTCATCACCGCGTTGACGCTCCTTCTATACAGGGGTGTGCGCTGTCGAAGAGTCCGTTAAACACTCTGCTCCTTAATCGCTTTATCCGCAGCCATGATGCGTCGTACCCCCTCCGCGATACTACACGGTTTATTCTCCAGCACAGCATGGGCCTTGTCATTCAACAAACTCACATCCACAGGCCGCGCAGCACGCCCCGGAATATCCGCCGGGTCATTGGCATACACCAAATCCCGCGAATAACCCAAAGCATCCGCAATGCGCATCACCATCTCTGTGCGATTCACCAAATCATCCCCCGACAAATGAATGACCCCCGTAAAATCATTGCCCGCCAATTCCCAAAGTTGCCGTCCCAAGGTAACCACATCCACTGGCGTACGAATTTCCTCAATAGGCACACCCACCTTTTCGCCCGCCTCAAACTTTGGAATCATCAACGACAAAAACGAATTTCCCGAACCCACCATAGGCAGCCCCATAACAATGGCCACACGTGCAATGACCCACGGCGTGGACAAGAACCGGGTTAAAACCTCACCGGCCACCTTCGTCTCCCCATAATAATTCACAGGCCCCGTCGGGCTATCCTCCGTGTATTTCCCCTCCACCCCATCAAAAACCGTATCCGTGGAACAATATACAAAGCGACACCCCAGTTCCTCTGCCGCCTTACCCACACGCGCAGTCAATGTACTGTTGACCCGATGGGCCTCCGCCTGTTCCTTCTGGCAAAAGTCGATACCCGCATACGCGGCGGTGTGTACGATGGCATGAGGACGAACCTCTTCCAGACACTTCACCAGTGCATCATTATCCGTCGGATCCAGTTTATGCCACACCACATTCGGCACCTTCACCAACGCTTTACCGCGCGACAATACATGGGCCGTATACCCCGCCGGCACCTGCCGAATCATACTCCCCGCTACAAAACCACTTCCCCCGGTAATCACTACAGTCTTATCCATATCGCCTCCTGAAGCATGGTATTTACAATCAATAGCCTGCTATTCTACGCACAGTGCAAGGGGATTGCACTTATGTGCAAATTAAATAGGCATAGGTATCCGACAGAACTCGTTCCCAAGCTCTGCTTGGGAATGCATACACCGGAGCTCTGCTCCGGAAAACGAGCGTGTTCGACTGTGAATGCTGCGCTTTCGGTCCCGATGCGGATTAAGCATACTGACGTGGAGATTCCTGCCTCCGCAGGAATGACAGGAGAGTAAAGTTTTTCTCTGTTGCAACATAAACAAAGTGCCAACAGCGTATTATTAACAATCGAACACAGTACCAATGCAAGGAATAGACCATGCGTTTCTACATCATCTGGATAGCCCTTCTTCTTCCCGCTTTCGCACAAGCTGAATCTGTCCTGCCACCACCCAATCACGGCAACCTGTATGTCATCGCCCATCGCGGCGCCCACATAGGTATCCCCGAAAACACCCTCGCTGCCTACCAGAAAGCCATCGACCTCGGCTGCGATTTCGTAGAGATAGATGTGCGCACCACCAAAGACGGCCACTACGTCAGCATTCACAACAAAGACGTGGACGCCTATACCAAAGATGCGACGGGTCTGGTCGACGACTTTACTCTCGCCGAACTACAAGCCCTCGACATCGGCAGCCGCGTCGACCCAAAATGGAAAAACGAACGCGTCCCCACCTTTGAAGACATCCTTAAACTTTGCCAGGGGAAAATCGGCATTTATCTCGATCTTAAAAACGCCCCCATTCCCCCTTTGCTTGAACTTATCCACAAATATGACATGGAAAAAAACATCGTCTGGTATTCATCCTGGAAAGAACTCGAAAAACTCCAGGAACTATGCCCCACCTGTATACCTATGCCCGACCCTGGCACCATCAAAATGCTCCCCAAGCTGTTCAAACGTTTTGAAGGGGTCCAGGTTGTTTCACCTGTATGGCGCAATTTCTCTAAAGAGATCGTCGATTTATCGCACAATGAAAAAGCGATGGTTTTCGTCGACGAAGGCGACTCCGATCCCAATGAGTGGGCCCTGGCCTTGTCCTGGGGTACCGATGGTATTCAGACCGACGACCCCGAGGCATTAATAAAATTTCTGAAAGAGAAAAAGTAGTAGCTCGAACTTGATCGCCACCACCCGCCTAAAGAAACTGCGCACGTTCCGCATGAAGTTCATTAAAAAGCTGTACCCCATGCTGGCGTAGCATTTCGTCCAGCCGCACCATGGGAAAACCCAGCACATTCTGGTAACACCCTGCGTACCCCGACACCAGCAAGGTGCCCGGACCATCAATCGTATACGCACCTGCACGGTCCAGCGGGTTCACCACTTCGATAAAGCGTTGTATTTCAGCATCACATAATTCACGAAAGGTCACCGCAGTGGACTCCGACCCCAGAATGGTTTTCCCCGTACCTGTGTGTAGCACAGCAAGCCCCGTTACAACCGCATGGGTGTTCCCGGACAACATGCGCAGCATACGGAACGCATCCGCCTTATCCTTCGGCTTCGTCAATACTGCGTCCCCATAAAAAACCAGGGTGTCCGCGCCAATCACCACAGTATCTCCATCAACCCCCGCTGCCACATCCATGCATTTTATCCGCGCATTCTCCTCCACCATCGCCGTTGGTGTCGCGCCGCAATTCGGCTCCTCAGCAGTACTTGTCCGCACTTCAAACTCCACGCCCAATGCTGCCAGTAATGCACGGCGTCGCGGGGAACCCGAGGCGAGTATCAATGCAGGAGTCACGCGTTACCATCCTCTTCCGTGGAATCCGCTTCGCTATCCACCTCCAATTCTTCAGGCTTCGCCTCCGGCAGATCCGTAATCATCGCAGCAGCAGGCATACGCTTGCCTTCCGGCCCAACGCTCTCTATGAACACATCCCCTTTGATGATGTCCGTGCCTTCCGGTATGAACATCTGCGTTTCTGACGGATCCAGATCACCATTTACTTCATAATGGTCCATGACAT
>CALAXS010000534.1 GCA_937895305.1 uncultured bacterium | reverse complement strand
GGATATACGGTAGAACCCTGCCACATGAAATCGGCAGTTACACCCTGACAATCGTCGTCATCAGCATACTTGTTGGGTGGGTACAGGCCACCTTTGGATTCATTAGCATACATTTTCATCACCAGACCAATCTGTTTCAGATTGTTCTGACAGGTAGCACGACGTGCAGACTCACGTGCGCGGGACAATGCAGGCAGCAGAATCGCCGCCAGGATGCCGATGATGGCAATAACCACCAACAGCTCGATTAAAGTAAAACCTTTTTTCTTCATGATTTCTCTCCATGTCAATTTAGTTAAAAAACAGTTTAAATACAAAATAAATATAATCAGCTGATTTCAATACAGAAACCAAAATCCATATTTTGTCCGGCTATCTCCTTTTGAATGATAGGGTATTAAAAAGTTGGCCACTGGACTAATACGGCTACCATCCTGTCTCGCCATCGATGGCTCCCGTGGACCCCTTTTCAGGAACACACTTACAATGGCTTACTAAATTCCTCTCTGGCCAATGGTTGATACTGCCAGAAAAAGGACATTTTGTCAAGACAGAAAAAAAAGACGGAGACCCGTTCAGGGTCCCCGTCTGAGCTTCTAGATTTATATGCTTTCAGCTACACCTACTGCTCCAAAATGGCGCGGGATAGGGATTTAGCCAATTTGCGGCGACGACGCTCGCTTGGCTTTTCGTAGTGCTTCGTCTCCTTGAGACGCTGCATAAGACCTTCCTTGTTACACTTCTTCTTGAAGCGACGCAGGGCCTTTTCAAAAGGTTCGTCGTTCTTTACACGAACTTTAGTCACGAATGTTCAACCTCCCCTCAACTGGATTTTACAGCCCATAATTACAACGACTGCAAGGGTTGGTGCCCGGCATATTCCGGCACACACGCCCCCTATACTAACAAGAAATCGGTCTTTCGGTCAACCTGCAGCACCCGGTCGTTGAATTCCAGCTATGCAGGAACCCATTTCGGGTTACCAGACATAAAAGGTGTAGTCTCAACCTGGTCTGCGTATAATGCCCATAAACTTGAGATCAATCATAGAGGATGTTCCGTGAAATCCCTGCATACCACCATCTTAACCCTCCTCCTCCTGGCCACCGCCGGGTGCAGCAGCAAGAGCACTGCGCCCACCGAAGGCGCGATTCTAAACGTAAATCTGGGCGCAGAAGTCCAAGACCTCGACCCCCATATCGTTACGGGCGTGCCTGAACACCGGGCGACTTCAGCACTTTTCGAGGGCCTTACCGACCTGAACCCGGCCACCATGGAGGCCATTCCCGCTGCGGCAACATCCTGGGAGGTGTCCGAAGACAAAACCGTCTATACCTTTCACCTGCGCAAGGAGGCGATGTGGTCCAACGGCGATGCCGTGACGGCCCACGACTTTGCCTATGCCTGGCGCCGCATGCTGACCCCGGCATTGGGCGCAGAATATGCCTACCTCCTGTACATCCTGAAAAATGCCCAGGCCTACCACGAAGGGGCACTCACGGACTTCGACGAGGTAGGCGTCAAGGTGGTGGATGACTATACGCTGGAAGTGACCCTGGCAGCCCCGACCCCCTATTTCATCACCAGCCACATCCACTACGCCTGGTATCCCCTCCACCAGGCGACCATCGAGGCCCATGGGGCCATTCATGATCGGGGCACGAAATGGACACGCGTAGAGAATTTTGTGGGGAACGGGGCCTTTATCCTCACCGAATGGGCGCCCAACGAAGTGATGACCCTGGCTAAAAACCCCCGGTACTGGAACCGAAACGCGGTGAAGCTGGACGGCATTAACTTCTACCCCATAGACGATTTACAGACGGAAGAACGCAGCTTCCGCAGCGGCGACCTCCATGTGACCGAGGATATCCCCCTCCATCGCATCCAGGTGTATCAGGCGGAAAACCCCGCGGTCCTGAAGCTGGCCCCCTATCTGGGTGTCTACTACTACCGAATCAATGTGACCAAGCCACCCTTTGACGACAAGCGGGTACGCCAGGCTTTCAGCATGGCCCTGAACCGTGAAGTTATCTGTCGTGATGTCATGAAAGCCGGGGAAGCCCCCGCCTTCACCTATGTGCCCCCCAACTGCGGTACCTACACGAGTGCAGCACCACTGAAGTATGACCCGGAAGCAGCGAAGGCCCTGCTCACCGAAGCAGGCTATCCCAATGGCGAGGGCCTGCCCAAAGTGGAAATGCTCTATAACACCTCCGACAACCACAAGCGTATCGCAGAAGCCATGCAAAACATCTGGAAACAAAACCTGGGTACCGATGCGGTCCGCCTGTTGAACCAGGACTGGAAAGTCTACCTGTCCTCCATGAATGCACTGGACTACCAGATGGCCCGCTCCGGCTGGATCGCCGATGTGGTGGACCCCATCAATTTCCTCGAATGCTTCCTCTCCAACTCAGGCAATAATCGCACCGGGTTTAAGTCCCCGGCCTACGATGCCCTCATCGAACAAGCCTACATCGAGCCGGACATCGATAAACGCAATGCCGTGATGCAAGAAGCCGAAGCCATCCTGCTTGACGAAGCCGTCATCATCCCCATCTATTTCTATACCCGCAAGTTCCTTATGGCCACCGAAGTCAAAGGCTATATAGACAACCCGCTAGGCTACATGCGTTGGGAAGACTTCTACCTGGAAACAATAGATGCCGAAGGAAAAGTTTAAGTGAAACATTTTTTGTTCTCGCAACGACCGGGATTGCGCAGCTTGGCTTTTTCTCGCCCGTCATTGCGAGGAGCGCAGCGACGCGGCAATCTAGCTTGGTCCAGATGAAAGAGAAACGGAGCATTGAGCGAATGTAATGGGCGGTTACGTGTACATTCTTAGCAGCCGAACACATAGTGTGTTGTACACTGGCGTTACCAATGACA
>CALAXS010000533.1 GCA_937895305.1 uncultured bacterium | reverse complement strand
GGACGACGGGCATCAGAAAAGGGTACATTTTCAAGTATTAAACCATAAAGAGAAGAAAGCCATCCGAAATGGCTGTGTGAGCTTTACTGAGTAAGGGGGTTAGGAAAAAACAATGAACATGAAACTACTTTGGCACTATGTTGAAAAATGGGCAACAGAACAACCCGATGCTGAAGCATTGGTCTATGATGACCGCCGCATTACCTGGCGCGAATTCAATGACCTTGTAAATCAAGCCGCAAAAGCCTTTCTAAGTTATGGCATAGAGCGCGGGGATCGTATTGGCATGGTCGCCATGGGCTGCCCCGAATTCATGATTAGCTTTATGGCCGCCTCCAAGATTGGGGCGATCTGGCTCGGGCTTTCACCCAAGTTTACCCCTGACGAATTGCGCTATATTCTTGGGCATTCCGAACCGACCCTCCTCCTGACACTACGTTCCTATCTTGATGTGGATCTGGTAGAAGCTGGCCTCACCTTTAAAAAAGAATACCCTACACTCGAAGAAGTGCTTGTCATTGGCGAGCCCCACGAAATGCTACCCGATTTTAATGAAGTTATCAGTCGGGACTGGTCCCATCTCGATGCAGCACTGGAAGAACGTGTTGCGCAGGTTGATCCTGAAGACGAAGTCCTCCTCATGTATACCTCCGGATCTACCGGACGACCTAAAGGCGTTCTCCAGACCCAACGTGCCATTGTCGAGAACATCGAAGTAGAGGCCAAGTACTTTTACCTGCATAATAAAAGTCGTGTCTTGCTACACTTCCCCATCAACCACGTCGCGGCGGATGTGGAAATTGGCTTTGGTGCCATCTTCGGAGGGGGCTGTATTGTATTTCGCGATCGATTCGATCCTGTAGATTCTCTCGAAACTATTGAAAAAGAAAAAATTACCATGCTGGGTCAAGTCCCGGTCATGTACCTCATGCAAATGCAAACGCCCCAGTTTAAAACAACCGACTGGAGTAGCCTCGAACTCATTGCATGGGGCGGGGCCAATGCATCTCCAATACTTTTGAATGCGCTCAAGGCGATTGCAGATGCCAGTGGCGCAAAGCTCATGACCGGCTACGGCTCCACCGAAATGTGTGGCTTCTGCACCTACTCCATGGCGGACGACAGCATGGAGCTTCTGGCGACAGCAGCAGGTAAAGTGGTGCCCCCCTTCGAAATGAAGATTGTTGATGCAAATCGTGAGGAAGTCCCTTACGGCACCATTGGCGAAATCGCCATGAAAGGCCCTAGCACCCTTAAAGGTTACCTCAATAATCCAACTGCAACCCGGGAAGTGCTTCAGGATGGTTGGTATTACACCAGCGACCTCGGTTCCATGAATGAAGAGGGCTATCTCTTTATATCCGGTCGCGCCTCAGAAATGTTCAAGACCGGGGGCGAAAACGTATTTCCCCGCGAAATCGAAGAAAAACTTGAACAACACCCGGCAGTGCTCTTCGCAGCAGTCATGGGCATCCCGGACGATTTATACCAGGAAGTCGGGCAAGCCTTCATTATGCTGACACCGGGACAGACCACAACGGCTGAAGAATTACGGACCCACTGTAAAGACAGACTGGCTAACTTTAAAGTGCCCAAGGTCTATGATATCCGCCCCCTCTTGCCCTTACTGCCCAATGGCAAAGTAAACAAGATGGCGCTGAAAAAAGAACTGGGACTCGTAAAGAGTTAAGGGCCCATGGATAAAGCGGGTACATCCACCGAACGTTATTTAGGCGAAGGACTGGATATCCTGGATCGCATTCCCATGTTCGCGCAGCGCATCCTTATGGTGGGTGGGCAGCGCGGTGAAACCGGGGCACTGATCAAACGCAAATGTGGCGCCACGGTCATTGCTCTGGAACCCGACCCGGACCTGGCTGCGATAGCACACCATCTCCTCGATGCAGTGGCCCATACCCCCGAAGACCTGAGACCATTTACAAAAGAAACCCCCTTCGATCTACTCCTGGTTTTAGGCGAATGCGATACACCTGCCGCACTCACAACACTTGTCGCCCGGACCCTGCCAAGTCTGAGTTCACACAGTCAAGTCTTATTTATCCTGCCACCACCATCATACCCCAATGTACTGCGCTGTGATGAAGCCACACAGGTTGCGAATGATGCAGGGCTTCAGGGCTATACCTATTGGGTCGAAGGCAATGAAGAACTCACTTCAGCCAAAGCCCCCCATAGCGCTGCGCGCATCCTCATGTGCTTTGTGCCCAAAGACTACAATCCCCGGGAACATGCCCGCGCACTGGATGATGCAGGACACCCAGACCAAGCCTTCGAACTGCTCAAAGCGATCCCTGAAAGCCACCTGTATTCTCCTGAAATTATAGGCGAGACCCGAGCCGAAGCCCTGCTCTATCTGTTGAAATGGTTCAAGGCGAATCCATCCGTTAACATGCTGGAGTACTTCGATCAAATTCAAAAATACTTTTACCAGGGCACCTGCCACCAACCTACCTTCAGCCCCCTCTATCAAATCCAGGCTGAACTCTGGCAGCGCCTCGGCGATACCCAGATTGCTTCGGGCATTCTACGCTCTATTCAACAGGTTGCCCCCAACGAAAGCGTTGCACAACAGCTTGCCGTATTTCCTGAAACGGTCCAACAGGTCTATGGCGAAGAAGCCCCCATACCCACCCTCTTGCCAACACAAAAGCCCCTGCGTATACTCTATGTCACTCACCCCCGATTTCATTATGGTCTCGATGTGCTTTACAACGGGCTATGTCAACAACTGGGCGATGACAATGTAGTGGATTTCCCCTATAAGCCATCCTTGCACGGCGATCTACCTGAAGCCTTTGCTCACTATCCCTGTTCCTTTAATCATGGTGGGCCCAAGCTGGAGCTGGCCGATCTCCTGGCCCGGTTACGCTCCGGACTCTTTGATCTAATCCTGTACGGCGACTGCGAGCAAGGACTCGACCAGACTATGAGTCGGGCCATAGTGCAAGCGGCCGGGCACACACCAATTTTTCTTATGGACCAGATTGACGATGCCATTAATATGCGCTATCGCGTAGCCGAATATCTGGGTATTGACGACTGGGCCGCCTACTTCAAGCGTGAAATGCTGGCCTGTTGTGATTATGGCCCCAACACCTATCCAGTGCCCTTCGCCTATGCCAATGACCGCGCAAGTGCCACCCCGAATTTCGAGCGACAACCCGAAATGTTCTGGGCGGGGCACCGCCTTTATGGCGCGCGACGTATTTTCCTCGACACCCTCGAATCACGTATGAATCTGGATTTAAGCGAGCAATTCACCCCCGAAATTTATATGAAACGACTGCAATCTGCACGGGTCGGCCTGAATCTCTATGGCTATGGCTTCGACACCGTACGCTTCTGGGAAATCCCGGCCCATGGTGCGCTACTCTTATCACAGCGTTTGCCCATTCGCATCCCCCAACCTTTCAAGGATGGAGAAACGGCACTCTACTTTGATGACGTTGATAGTCTGGAACAGCAGCTACGCTTCGCATTCGACAACACGGAAGAAGCGCAGACTATTGCCAGAGCCGGCCATCAACACTTCATGAACCACCACACCGCTTCTGCCCGGGCACAACAGGTTCTGGCCTGGGTGCAGGCCCATCTGGAAACAATGTAAGTTGAGACTGCTACTGGTGTTTTTCATTGCGCAGGTTCGGGTGATGGCGCCAGGTCGCATCCTCCCCGAATCGTGTCTGCAATCCCGCATGGCCCGCGAAGGTATCGCCATAGACCCGATGAATCGAATATGTAAACAGGCCCGTAGCAATTATGGCCACAATCACTGCTTTCAACATAACCCGGCGCATCAGCGGTTTATAGTTCATGATACTGCCCACGGTCGTGGGTAGACCGGGTCGGGGTAGTACAAGAATCAAAGCAGTTGCCACAATAGCATGAATAAAGATGACCCACTCCGTAATTAATCGTCCTGCATCAAACTGGGGGAGAGCACGCTCGAAGTTCGCGATTACGATGGCCCATAAAAAGACCAGATACAACAACTGCCCTCGCCCGGTCCAACTCTTGGGGATTAGCGCGATGGGGGTACGTCCATGACGTACCATCAACCCTATCCCGACCAGTGCCATAAATCCCCACGTAATACTGAACCATGCCCAGGCACTTAACTCAATGCTCTGTATCAGGGGCGCAGTCATGCGTTTTTGCACCAGACCGTTCTTGACCCACTCAGGCACATTCTTTTCTATATTGACAAAGAGTAAGAAAAATAACACAAAACTTACCGCGAAAATCTCGGTCCATCGCTTACGACTTCCCGGCTCACCTTCATCCACGGCACCCGTACGCCACGCCATGAAGCCCATCCCCACCGCAACAGCAATCCCGTTTATAAATCCGTAGCTTTGTTC
Organism: uncultured bacterium; assembly: GCA_937895305.1. GTDB lineage: Bacteria > Hydrogenedentota > Hydrogenedentia > Hydrogenedentales > JAEUWI01 > CALAXS01. The sequence continues at coordinate 2,036 of CALAXS010000533.1, read as the reverse complement.
CAGGAAACTGTGCCAGTTGGCACCTTGCCAATGGGACCAATAGGCCACTTGTTCCGGCGTATACTGTGCCAGGTTCGGATTACCAATCGAGACCAGCATAAGTTTGAGCCAGGCAGCCCCTGCGAATCCCAGCCCGCCAATAGTACCGCAGACCACCAGCACATAGAGCGAGGGTAACAGCTTATTCCGATAACACCAGATCATTGTACCCACGACAACACCCACGATGCCCGCCCAATCATCAGAGCGCGGTGGGGTCATGCGGAAACCTTCACCCCCGAAACCGAGGAAAACCGGAAAGAGGAGAAAGACCACCAGCCAGCCCACCGCCATATACAGGAACAGGGTTGCACCTGCCCGGAATTTTCCAAAAAGACGAAAATAGAGGCAGATTCCGAAAAAAAGACCCAAAATCCAGCCGATATGGCCCGGCATATCCAAAAAGAAATCGGGCCAGTTGATCAACATCATGGAGCGCGCACCCTCTGCATCGACACCATAATCGCGCATGATCTGTACCGTGTCGCCCTGATGCTGTAGAAAAATGGTCTTCACATAGTAAGCAACTTCAGGAAGACTCTTGCCCAACTGCACTACGGCAAATTGAATGCACCCACCCAGCCCGGCACCGGCTACCCCGAAGATAGCAACAAAAAGAATATTGGTGCTGAGTAGTATCCACACCAGCCCCAGGGTGATTAGCGCAATGAGGGGGATCAGGAAGGCATAGGACTGTAGCATGAGATCATATTCTGGAATCACGATAAAACGCAGACCCGATTGCACGGCGAAATATCCCAGCCCAATACCCAGGCCCAGGGTGAGGAGGAAGACGATATACGCGGCAGGTCCGCGTACAATTTTTCGACGTTGATCCCAAAGATCAAAAAGAAACAGTGCCAGCAGCGCGGTGACGGCATTGAGCCAGTCGGAGTCAAACCAATACAGGGGACTCTCGTGACGGGACCAGGTCTGCGCGTACTGGGATTCCCATTCTTGAAGTCGGGCCATAGCCAGGGTAAAGAGTGCCCACACCACGAGGATCCACAGCAAGGGGCGAAAGAGATCGGTTAATTGCTTGCGGTTCATTACTGCGGCGAGGCTCGTGCCAAAGCCACCCATAGCCGCCCATAGGAAGCCGATGACAAACAAACAGAAAAAGCCATAGGCTTGGGAGGGCAGGTGCCCGGAGTGGGTATAAGCAATCACCTGCATATACGAGATAGAACCACCAAAGCCCCAGCCCATGGTGCCAAAGAGTGCGAAATAAGGCAGGCGTGCTCGCCAGTCTTCCCGGCCTGAGCAGAGGCAGACGGCAATCGCTGTGAGACATCCCGGAATCATGGCACCATATTCATGGCCAAAATTTCCACGAATACCCCAGCCAATGGACAGGGAGAGGGCACAGATCAGGATAGTACTCCAGTGGAGGCTGCGAAGGCTGGATTCCTCTTGCATACTAAATAGGCTCCTTTAGAGAATAATGGTAAAGCTAAACGATACCCTCTGGAGCGCATTAAATCCAGCCCGTGTCGTTATTTAACGACGGGGCTAAAACCATCCTCCCCAAGGATGTCCCGGGTATACCCCCCTGAATTGAACAATTGAATTGCCCGCAGCAATTCATTCAAACCGATAGACCAGTCTGCTGCATCATAATCCGAGTTATGATTGAAACATATATTGTCCTTTACCGAGAAGTTGGGCACATACCCATCTTCCGACCCGGCATCACAACCATAACTCCCCGCATTGTAAAACTGGATACAGCGCAAAATTTCACCCAGACTCAACTGCCAGTCTGCATCCACATCCGCATTATGGGGGACACCTGCATTGGTCGGGTCTGTAAGATTGTCGATTTCATCACCATCATTAACCCCGTCAAAATCAGAGTCTGCACGACCAGGGTGGGTACCATGGGTATTCACCTCATCTTCATCATCCAGACCATCCTCGTCAGAATCCGTATCAAAGGGGTCGCTGCCATAGATAGTCAACTCATCTGAATTGGAAATAGTATCCCCATCAGTATC
>CALAXS010000532.1 GCA_937895305.1 uncultured bacterium | reverse complement strand
ATACCATTACCGGGCTGTATACGCGGTTAAACATACCCATTACAGAAGCCTACCTTGCGAAGCTGGATGCGCAGGAAGCAGCATCAAAGAAGTTTGTAAGTCAGCATGCTTATCAACCGGACCTGCATGGCTTGACGCAAGAGCAAATCGAAGAGGTCTTCCACCTGGCCTATGATCACTATGGCTATGCCCGGTCAGCGGAAACCACTTCGCAGGAAGACTAACGTGTTCTAACGCTCCAGATCGTACTTTTTCAAGCGATACTGGAGGGTCTTGTAGGTGAGACCCAGCAGGACCGCAGCATCTTTGATGGAACCGTTGCTGCGTTCAAGGGCCTGTCGGATGAGATCCTGTTCCAGGTCTTCCAGCACCAGACCGTTGGGGGGCAAGTCGAATCCGCCGGTCTGGGGCTGGGGCGTAGTAAACTTGGCGGGAAGGTCTGCTACGGTGAGGGTGTCGCCACTATGAAGGATGTAGCATTGTTCCAGGGTATTTTCCAGTTCACGTACGTTACCGTGCCACGGATAACGCTGGAAAGTTTCCAGCACATCGGGGTGGATGCCGGGTAGTGTTTGTTTGAGCTTGGTTCCAATCTTGGTTCGGAAGTGGGCGATGAGCTGGGGGAGGTCTTCCAGCCGTTCGCGCAGAGGCGGGAGTTGAATGGGGAAGACTTCCAGTCGATAGTAGAGGTCTTGCCGGAAACTGCCTTCGTCTATGCGTGTTTCGAGATCGCGGTTGGTGGCGACCACAACACGCACATCCACGTTTCGGGTTGTGTTACTACCGACCCGCTCCACGACACCATCCTGTAATACCCGGAGGAGCTTGGCCTGCGAGGCCAGGGGCATGTCCCCGATTTCATCAAGGAATATGGTGCCGCCGTGTGCTGTTTCAAACTTCCCGATCCGGGCTGCATCTGCACCGGTAAAGGCCCCTTTTTCATGACCAAAAAGCTCAGACTCCACGAGTGTGTCGGGAATAGCGGCGCAGTTCACGGTGACGAAGGGTTTGTTTTTTCGGGGCCCGTTAAAGTGGAGGTGCCGCGCGATGAGTTCTTTCCCGGTGCCTGATTCCCCGAGTATAAGGACTGTGGCATCGACCTGGGCCGCGCGGGCGGTGCGTGTAAAGACTTCCTGCATAACGTGGCATTCACCGACTATATTTTCCAGCGCGGTATTTTTTCCTACGAGGGCGCGGAGCGATGCGTTTTCCTGGAGGAGGGTGCGTCGTTCGAGGGCACGTCCGAGGACATGGAGAAGTTCATCCTTGTCGAAGGGTTTTTCCAGATAATCGACCGCGCCGCTCCGCATGGCAGTTACGGCGGTACGGATGGTGCCGTGTGCTGTCATGACGACTACATCCAGATGGGGATAGCGTTTTTGAACTTCCTGCAAGAGGCCCAAACCATCCATACCGGGCATCTTCATGTCGGTAAGGACGAGGTTATAGGTATCCTTGGACAGGGCATCCAGTGCGGCCTCAGCGGATTCAGCCGGGGTCACCTGATGGCCACAGGTCGTAAGAATATCGTAGATGATTTCACGTTGGGTTTGATCATCTTCTGTCAGGAGGATGTGCGGTTTCATCAGAGCTTCACTTTCTCCAAGGGTAGGGTAATGAGAACCTGGCAGCCTTGTCCAGGGGTGCTGGAAATTTCGATGCGCCCACCATGTTCTTCTACTATGCCCCGGGTAATACTGAGGCCGAGGCCAGTACCCCCGGCTTTGGTGGTGTAGTACGGCTCAAAGATGCGGGCCAGGCTTTCGCTGTCGAGGCCGGGACCATTGTCCCGAATTTCAACGGTGCAGACCGTGTCAGACACCCGTGAAAAGATACGAACCCGCCCGTTACTTTCGCAGGCTTCCATCGCGTTGAGGAGGAGGTTAAGAATGGCGCGGTTCCATTGTTTGGGATCAAGATTGAGGGTGAGGTCACCTGCGCGGAGTTCCGCAGAAAATGCAATGCCCCGGTCTTCCGCATCTTTTTCGATGAGGTGAATGCATTCACCCAGGAGGACATCCACCTTGTTGGGCTCGGGTACCAGTTCCTTTTCACGCGCGAGGGAGAGGAAGCCGCTGACGATGTCTTCCAGGCGATCCACTTCTTTGCAGATGGTGCTGAGGGGTTTGGCTGCGGAGGAGCCTTCCTCCACATTGTCCAGCGCATGGCTGGAGAGGAGCTTGATAGCGTTGAGGGGATTGCGAACGTCGTGGGCCACGCCAGCAGCAAGATTGCCCAGTGCGGAGAGGCGTTGGGCCTCACGCAGTTTGGTTTTTACCAATTCTTTTTCGGCGAGGGCATCCACCATGTGGTTGAAGCTTTCTTCCAGGGCGAGGATTTCGCCTGTGGCGCCTTTGGTACTTACCGTTTGGAGGTTCCCTGAGGCGATGGCTGCACAGGTTTCGGAGAGGGTGCTGAGGGGACGCAGGTGGGTGGTGATGATGTAGATCATACCGAGGAGCGCGAGGATGAAGACGATGGTGATGGCTATCATGTAGCGGTTGGTGAAGGCGCGGTATATTTCTGTGGACTGTTGTATGGGCACACGCACCGTGAGGAGGGTGTTACGTTCACCCAGAGAGATAACCATGTGGGTGACACGAACGAGTGTGCCATTGTTATCGCGTTCCACATAGACGGGTGGTGTTTCATCGTCCTGTTTCAGGCCCGGCAATGGGGACTGGTCTGCGGGCAGGGGAGACAGGGCGATGTCTTCCCCCGCATAGAGTTCAATGAGGTCTTGCTCCAGGTCGTTCAGGGGGATACTCGGCTCTTCCTCATAGCGCACAGTGATGGTGCCCGCCATGGAAATGGCACGCTCTTGCACTGCCCCGGCTGCTTCGTTGGCATAGTAGCGGGTGATGATAGCGACGGCTCCCAGGAGACAGAGAAGGAGGACGACCGAGAGAAACATGACACGAAAAAAGAGGGCACCGTGCCAGGGGGTACGGGGGTGTGGGGTCTTCTTGTCGGGGTGCTTCATCATGATGCCTCCCTAGATCTCCGGGGTGACCTCGCCCGAGAGGACTTTCATGACTTCCTGGATGTCGGCCCAGGTCTTGGATTTTTCAGAGGGCTTCCGCAGGAGGTAGGCCGGGTGGTAGGTTACGCGCAGGGGAATGCCCTCGTAGTTATGCCAGGAACCGCGAAGTCGTCCCGTGGTTTCTTCCGTCTGGAGGAGGGTCTTGGCGGCAACCCCGCCGAGCGCACAGATGACCTTGGGCTGGAGTATGTCGAGTTGTTGCTTGAGGTAGGATTCGCAGCAGCGCACTTCGTCCGGGCTGGGGTTACGATTTTCCGGGGGGCGACACTTAATGATGTTACAGATGTAGACTTCCTCACGTGAACTTTTCATGCCTTTGGTGATGATGTCGGTGAGGAGTTGCCCGGCGGGGCCGACAAAGGGCTCGCCCTTTTGGTCTTCTTCATAACCGGGTGCTTCGCCTACGAATACGAGGTCGGCCCGGGGATTGCCCACACCAAAGACGGTCTGGCTGCGGGTAGCGTGGAGGGCGCAGGATTCGCAGACTTTTACCTGTGCGTCCAGCGCAGCGAGGGCTTCGGCCGGATCAGCGGGGGTGCTGAGCGTAGGTGCAGGTGGAGTCTGGACGGGCGGAGCGTCCCCTTTGGGTGCCAGGCCAGGACCAATGGCTTCGAGCTTGGCCAGTACTTCGGGGGAAAGATGCAGAAACCCTTTGGAACTTCGTGCGGTTTCCTGCAGAAGTGTTTTGGTGTCTTCAATAATCTCTTGAAATGGGTCGGTCATCCATCTATGCTCCAAGGCGTAAATATAACAGAGGAGTATCATAGCATGACCATGAAAGCGACCAAAAGGCCGAAGGTTTACACGATCGCTATGTCCCTCGTTCCCAAGCTCTGCTTGGGAATGCATATCCCGTGGCTCTGCCACGGAATACAGGCCCGCGTGACCGGGGAGGCTACACTTTCGGTCCCGACTCGGGTTAAGCATGCTGACTCGGTGATTCCCGTCTGCACAGTTAGGATGACAAGGCTTATGATTGCTGCGCTGTGCCTGATTCCGGCAGTGGGGTATTGTGAACCGAATATGGGGACGGGTCATATCACTGTGGTGTGGAGTATGTTGCTGGTTGTTACGGGTGGTATAGCCTTGATACCGACTCTGCTGAAATTTATTGGCAAGGTGAAGATGAGCTGGAAATTGTTTTGGATCTTTACGCTGGTACCCCCCCTGTTCTTTTTAATTTTTGTGGGGCCTTTTTTCATGATCATCGGTGCATTTCTGCTTACAGGAAGGACCATGTAGATGCTGGAGATGGCTGGGGTCCCGGCAGTTTTCCTGGATCGGGACGGGGTGATTAACCGGGACAAGGGATTTATCATTGACCCGGACGATTTGGATTTGTTGCCGGGTGCAGCAGAATCGATGAAGCGACTGCGTACGGCGGGGTTTAAGTTGATTGTGGTCACTAACCAGTCGGGCATTGGACAAGGCTTGTATACCGAAACTGACCTGGCTGGGGTCCACGATAGACTGGAGGCGTTATTAGCAGCGGAGGGGGTGCATGTGGAGGGTATCTATTTTGCGCCGGACCATCCGGAGCGTCCGACTGCACGGCGTAAGCCGGGTCCGGGTATGCTGTTAGAGGCTGCGGAAGCCCATGGGATCGCTTTGCGTGACTCGGCCATGGTGGGGGATCAAGTGCGTGATGCAGAGGCCGGAATGAACGCGGGGTGTGTGCTGAATATTCTGGTTCCGCCGGGTGCGGGAGACCCCCGCTTTCCTGCTGCACCGGATTTGGCGGGTGCCACAGCGATGATTCTGAATATTCTGGGTACTTCAGCGGGGAAAATAGTTTAGGGAAGCGGGGAACTTATCACGATTAATCGTGTTATAGTAGGAAATATCGGAGTATTTCAGGAGTTATCATCATGGCCTTATTGAGTCCGTTGAAGCGTGAGGATTGGGATGAATCGAAGGCGCGTCATTTATTGAGCCGTGCCGGATTCGGTGTGCCCCATAAACTGGCCCGTGACCTGGCGGATATGGGGCCCGAGGCGGCGGTAAAGCATTTGGTGGAGTATGACAGCTTGCATCAGCGCTTGACCGAGCCGGAGCGGGTTCCGTTTCAGACGAGGAAGATGATGATGGAGGAGAATCCAGAAGCGACGGAGGAGGAGATTCGCAAGCTTTATTCGGATTATCAACGTTCGGAGCGGGAGGCCATTGAAGGAATGAAGCGGTGGTGGTTGCAGCGTATGCACAAGACGGACCGGCCGCTGGAAGAAAAGATGACTTTGTTCTGGCATGGTCATTTTGCAATTTCGTCGCAGAAGGTTCGCTGGTCTGAACCGACCTATGAATACAATGCGCTGTTGCGTGAATATGCCACAGGCAATTTCAAAATGTTGGCGACGAAGGTGGGGCAACTTCCGGCTATGCTGGAGTATCTGGATAATCGCCAGAGTACAAAGACCCATCCCAATGAGAACTGGGCACGTGAGTTGATGGAACTGTTTACGCTGGGTCAGGGTGAATATACCGAGGATGACATCAAGGCTTCGGCCCGCGCTTTTACCGGGTGGGGTACCGGTAGCGACCACAGGTTTGATTACAAACTGCGTAATCACGACTACAGCGACAAGACGTTTATGGGCCGCACAGACCCCCATGATGGCTGGGACATTCTCGACATAATTTTTGAGCAGCCCGCAGCGAGTACGTTTATTGCGGCTAAGCTATGGTCTTTCTTTGCCTATGAAAACCCGGACCCTGCTATCGTTGAAGGCCTTGCAAAGACCTTGCGCGATAATGATTTTGAGTTACGTCCCATGTTGACACAATTGTTTTCGTCCAGTGCTTTTTATAGTGCAGAGGCTATGGGTACACAAATCAAGAGTCCCGCCCAGTTTGCAGTACAGCTGGTGGAAGACCTGCAATATGAAAATCCGCCCTATGCACAACTGGCGCGTACCTTGCGTGAGCTGGGACAGGACCTGTTTTATCCACCCAACGTAAAGGGCTGGGACGGGAACAAGGCCTGGATCAATGCGAACACGTTGTTGGTGCGTTACAACACGCCACCGGCAATTGCGAATGCTGCGACAACACAGGAACAGCGACGAATGGCCATGGCTGCGGAGGGTGGTGAGGATACGATGATGGCGGAGGGTTCTGCGCCGAAGGATTATAGTGCCGTGAAACCCGGTGAGTATGTCCGGGAAGAGCGCAAGAAAATGATGGCAGAGGTGCGCGAAGCACTGAAGGACATGCCTAAAAAGAAGCAGCAGGAATTGCGCAAGGCCATACAGGGGGGGGATATGATACAGCGCAGGGCGGCGTTGAAGGAGTTGGGTGTGCAGTCTCCGGAATGGGAAAAGCATAGCCCGGTATTGCTCTTTGATACATTCAGTTTTACGACACCCCTGGAATGCCTGGATGCCCTGGAATCGTATTTTTTAAGGGTGCCTATGAAGGCCGAACAAAAGACCGCGTTGCTGGCGGCCATGGATATTACAGATCCTGCTATGGCGATTACACCAGCCGATGTACCGTATGATGTGCGTATTGCGACCTTACACTTGATGACCAGCATGGCGGAATATCAATTATGCTAACTTGCCCACAGGCAAGCATTGGAGAATAAACGTATGAATATAACACGACGTGATTTTATGAAATCCACGGCTTTGATGACGGCTGCAGGTATAGCACCGCAATTCCTGTCGCAGACCGCAGCGGCATCATTAACCTCGATTAAGGGCTTCAAGGATGATCGGGTGCTGGTGGTCATTCAGTTAGCAGGTGGCAATGATGGCTTGAATACCGTGGTCCCCTATGAAGATGATCTGTACCACAAGGCACGGCCCAACCTGAGCCTGTCTGATGATCGCTTGATTAAACTGGATGATGCTGTGGCGGTGAACAACAACCTGCGCGGTCTGGCAGACCTCTATAACGAGGGGCAGTTGGCACTCATCCAGGGCGTGGGCTATCCCAACCCGGATCGTTCGCATTTCAGGTCGACCGAGATTTGGCATACGGCCAGTGATGCAGATGCCTTTTTGGGGCATGGCTGGATAGGGCGTTATTTTGACAATAATTGCGGGGGGACAGCGCAACCCCAGGTGGGGCTGGCGTTGGACAAGGAGCGGCCCCAGGCTTTTTCAGGGGAAAAAGGCTTTGGTGTGTCGACCACTAACCCGATGCGCTTTGGTTGGAACCCCGGTCAGGGTGCAGCGACTGAGGAAGTGTTTGCCGCATTGAATCAGGCGGGAACGGTACAGAATAACGGTACGCTCGATTTCCTGCGCCATACAACAGCCCAGGCCATGGCGAGTTCCGAAGAGGTACGTGGTGCTGCGGGGAAAGGCATGGTGGAGGAAATCGTTAAGAAGCGTGGTGTAGCAGGGAATGCGCTGGCGACCCAGTTGAGTGCAGTGGCGGGCCTCATACGGGGTGGTTTGAATACACGAATTTTTTATGTGTCGGTGAGTGGTTATGACACCCATGCTGGTCAGGCGGTGGCCCATGATCGATTGCTGGGGCAATTCAGCGAGGCCATGACCGGATTCCAGCAGCAGCTAAAGGAAGATGGTCTCTCGGAACGGGTGACTACCATGGTCTTCTCGGAGTTCGGCCGAAGGGTTGAAGAGAATGCCAGCGGGGGTACGGACCACGGTACAGCGGCACCCATGTTCCTGGTGGGCGATTCAGTGAAGGCTGGATTGTACGGCACAGCACCCCGACTGAATGACCTGGATCAGGGGGACCTGAAATATGGCACAGACTTCCGGCAGGTCTATGCGAGTGTGTTGGAGCAGTGGTTTGAAACGGATTCCAAGCCTGTACTGAACGGCAGCTTTGACACCTTGCCCTTGCTTGGTTAAGCGATAAACCGATACACATTGACTATGCAGCGGGTCATCCTTTGGCCCGCTGTTT
>CALAXS010000531.1 GCA_937895305.1 uncultured bacterium | reverse complement strand
CATTGTTGCTATGTTTAGCGTAATTGTCTTTGTTTCATCAATTGCCTATGGGCAGAACCCCATTGCATTCGGGCCCTATATCCAAAGCCTGACCGAGGATTCGGCCACGGTATGCTGGTCCACCCATGCGGATTCGGTGGACCTTCACGGTCCGGGCACCGAAAAAACCTTGCGCATGTACGACACCCATGAAATCAAGCTGGCCAACCTCAACGCGAACACAGAGTACAGCTATGACGTGTTGAAAGATGGCTCGGACTATGGCAAGGGCACCTTCCACACACTCGCAGAAGGCATACACCCCTTCTCTTTCGTGGCCTATGGCGACACGCGCTCTGACCACAAGATTCATCGTCGCATCGTGGAACACGCCCTGAAGGAAGACCCGCTGCTGGTCATAAACACGGGCGACCTGGTGAGTGACGGCTTGAACATCGAGGACTGGGAAATGTTCTTTGAAATCAACCGCGAGCTCATGCGCACACGCCCCTACTATCCTGTGCTGGGGAATCATGAACATGACGCGGACTACTACTTTCAATTCTTTGATTTGCCGGGCAACGAACGGTATTACGAATTCACTGTGGGCGATGTGCTTTTCCTCATGCTGGACAGTGAAGGATCGGATTTCGCCAAGCCCACTTATGTAAAGGATGAGGACTATTTCTGGAACACCTATCAGAAGGCCTATTTCGAGAAACAGAAGGCCTGGGCGGACCATGTGCTGGAGATGCACAAGGATGCCGGATTTATTTTCGTCTTCTTCCATCAACCCCTCATCAGCATCAAGCGTAGCCGTGTGGAAGATGCCAAGTACCGTCGTAAGTTCTGGGGCGATATCTTCGAGCGTCACAATGTGCAAGCCCTCATCATGGGTCACGACCATCACTATCATCGTGCAGAGGCGAACGGGGTACAGATGATTACCTCGGGTGGGGGTGGTGCGGGTCTCTATGATGGTGACTCGCCCGCACCGGAAACGAAGAAGTACGTCAAGGTAAACCATTACATTCGTGTCGATGTGGGTGAGAAGAAGGCGACGCTAAAAGCAGTGGATGTAGATGGCAATGAGATCGAGACCATCACCGTAGATCGCCGTAACTAAATCCTATGAAAACATTTTGTATTGTAGGATGTGGCTATGTGGGCGAAGCCCTGGCAGAACGTCTGTCTTTGGCTGGGCACAAGGTCTATGGTCTGCGCCGCACGGTGCCCGGTAATACACCCTATACACCATTACAGGGCGATGTATCGGACGCTCAAAGTCTGCACGCTATCCCTGAAGCGCTGGATGGGCTGGTCTATTGTGTGGGTGCCGGGGCACAGGATGAAGCTGCATATAAGGCAGCCTACTATAGCGGGCTAAAAAACGTGTTACACGTAATCAACCAGCAGGCAACACCCCCGAAACGCATCATTTTCGTTTCCAGCAGCGGGGTCTATCATCAACAGGATGGTTCCATAGTTGATGAATCCAGCCTTGCAGAAGCCACGCGCCCAGCGACACGGTGGCTCTTGACCGCAGAGGCACTCCTGTATGCATCCCCATTACCGGGGTGTGTTGTGCGCTTTAGTGGTATCTATGGTCCTGACCGTACACGCATCATCGATCAGGTTCGCGACGGCACAGCAGTGTGCACACTACCGGACAATCACATCCTGAACCATATTCATCGCGATGATTGCGCGGGGGTTCTGGAGCATCTTCTAAACTTGCCTGAACCGGATGCCCTTTATCTGGGCACAGACTGTGAGCCCGTAACCCGTAATACATGTTACCGCTGGATAGCTGAACGATGTGCTTTACCAGAGCCACCCGAGCAAGAAGCCCTTACAACAGCTGGCCCCACGCGCGGGGGCAATCGACGTTACAGCAACCAACGACTCCTCGACAGCGGTTACACCTTCCTCTACCCCACCTACTGTGAGGGCTATGCTGCGCACTTGACCCCTGAAAGTAATTCATGAACCGAAACAATTTTCCTTTTAGGCCTGCATCCTTCCCTTTCTTCTATGGTTGGGTCATCGTTGGGTGTGGCGTCATTGCCACCCTGGCCAGTATCCCCGGACAGACCATGGGCGTGGGCGTTTTTACCGACCACCTCCTCGCCACCTGGGATGTCTCGCGCAATAACATCAGCCTGGCCTATATGATTGGAACCATCACCAGTTCATTTCTGCTGCCTTATGCGGGTGTGGCCCTCGATAAACTCGGTACTCGTGTCATGATGGTTATTTCCGCATTTGGCCTGTCCTTGAGCATGATATTCCTGAGTCATATCGACCAATGGAGCAACTACGCAGCAAACCCATCCATTTTGAAAGCGATGTTGTGCCTAACCCTCGCCTTCCTCCTCGTGCGATTCTGGGGTCAGGGCTGCCTGGCACTCGTCGGTCGTGTCGCGATCGGAAAATGGTTTAACCGGAAACGAGGCATAGCCACCGCAGCAGCAGGTGCATTCACTGCCTTTGGATTTAACGGCGGTGGTTATTTCCTTAATTTCCTCGTCGAAGAATTTACCTGGCGGGGCACCTGTATCATCCTCTCCCTTAGCCTGGGGCTGGGCGTGAGCTTTATCGCCTGGTTCTTTCTACGCGATACGCCCGAAGGCTGCGGCTTGCACATGGACGGTGCGGAAGAAGACCCAAGCTTCGTTGAGGACCCACTCCATGCTATCCGCAAGGAATTCACCCGAAAGGAAGCAGCAAAAACATTGTCCTTCTGGGCCTTCAGTCTGGCCCTGGCCTTGCAAGGCCTTATCGTGACCGCACTTACTTTTCACCTGGTCGATCTCTCTGCTGAAATGGGTATATCCCGCGATGATGCCTTTAGCATCTTCTGGCCCTACATGCCCTTTATCGCACTTACGACGACCTTCATCACGGGCTGGCTCAGCGACCGTATCCCCCTCAAGTACCTCTTGTATACACAGATTATAACCCTGACCCTCGGAATTACTGCGACCCTCTGGCTCAACACACCCCTGGGCTATGCCATCGCTGTTTTTGGGTATGGTGCATCAGGCGGTCACTTCGGCACCCTCGTAACGGTAGTCTGGCCCCGCTTCTATGGCCGCCTCCACCTCGGTGCTATCAGCGGTCTCAATATGTCCATCATGGTCTTCGCCAGTGCCATCGGCCCCATCTTCTTCAGTGTCATCCAGAGTTATACCCATAGCTATAGGGAGGCTATTGCAATGAGTGCTATACTACCTGTATGTCTGCTGGTCATCAGTGTTAAAGCAGACAACCCACAAATGCGATATCTGGACAGTCAGGAGGATTAACCCATGAATCGTGCGCTGTTATCCATGCTCTTTTGTTTGGCGGTACTCGTCGGGTGTAACAATGCACCTGCCCCACAGAAAACGACCACTGTATCCAACGAACCCTTCACAGTCTATACGGTCAACTACCCGTTGGCCTATTTCGCTGAACGTATTGCCGGGGACGCGGCCAGAGTCGTTTTTCCCATGGCGGAACAGGGTGACCCGGCCTTCTGGCAGCCCGATGGCGACACTATCCGTGCCTACCAGGATGCTGACCTCATCCTCCTCAATGGTGCAAGTTACGCCCAATGGATTCCCATGGCCACCCTCCCTCAATCCCGCATGGTTAACACCAGCGCAGGCTTCGCAGATCAATACCTGAAAACCGAAAATGCTATTGCCCATCAGCATGGACCCGAAGGCCCGCACGATCACGGCGATGTGCAATTTACGACCTGGATGGATTTCACCCTGGCCCGGCAACAGGCCGAAGCTATCGCCCAGGCACTGGCCCAGGCATTACCGGATGAAGCAGCACGGATAAACGAACGGCTCTATGCCCTGAAGACCGATCTGCAAACACTGGATGATGCCTATAAAAACGCATTTACTGCTATCGGTGCGCAGCCCCTCCTTGCATCACATCCAGTCTATGGCTATTTCGCGCGTCATTATAATCTGAATCTGTACAGCCTCCACTGGGAACCGGATGTCCTGCCTGGCGATACAGAATGGGCTGCGTTGGAACAACTATTGATAAGCCACCCTGCGCAGTACATGCTCTGGGAAGACACCCCCCTCCCCGAGACACAGGCGCGCCTTGAAGGAATGGGCATAATCATCCGGGTCGCCCCCCCCTGTGGCAACCGCCCGGCAACGGGCGATTTTCTGAGTGTGTTGCAAGGAGGTGCACAAGGCTAAGCACTGTTGTCTAAGTGCCTTACAGGTTTTGTAAAGATATATTACAGACTTATGATACAATATCTTTAGAGGAGATCTATTGTAAA
>CALAXS010000530.1 GCA_937895305.1 uncultured bacterium | reverse complement strand
TTATCCAAAAATATAATTTCGGGATTAACCCCGAAATGCGATACACTGACCATGACCAACAAACAGTGTAAAAGGATGTGTTAAAAATGGCGAGAAAATTTCGATGTAAAGCGACCAAACAAACCTGCGCAGGACCATCAAGACGCGATTTTCTAAAGGTTGGCGTTCTGGGCGGACTCGGGCTGACCCTGGGCGACTACTTCGGTATGCAAGATGCCGGAGCATCCAACATCCTTAGCGAGAACCCCAAAGCAAAATCCGCCATATTCATCTTTATGTCTGGTGGCATGTCTCATATTGATACCTTTGACCCCAAGCCCTATGCCCCCATCGAGTACCGTGGCGAAATGGGTACAGTCAAAACCAGCACAGGCGATCTGCTCAGCGGGAAACTCATCAAGCTGGCAGGTATAGCGGGTGATTTCTCCGTAATTCGTTCCATGACCCATGGTGAAGCAGCCCACGAACGCGGTACCCACAACATGCTGACCGGCTATCGGCCCAGCCCGGCACTTATGTATCCCAGCTTCGGTTCCGTCGTTGCCCACGAATACGGACCCCGCAAAGACCTGCCCCCCTACATCAGCATTCCCAACGCGGGCAACCCTTACATGGGTACCGGCTACCTCAGCTCAGCTTACGGTGCCTTCTCAGTCGGTGGTGAACCTTCCGACAAAAACTTCAAAGTCCGCGACCTGAATCTGCCCGGGGGTATCACTCCCGAACGCATGGATGGCCGCAAGTCCCTCCTCGCCTCTGTGGACAACCATTTCGCTTCCCTCGAAAAAAGCGACGCGCTCGAAGCCATGAACAGCTACTACCAGCGCGCCTACTCACTCATCAGTTCACAAAGTGCACGTGAAGCCTTTGACATAGACGCTGAACCTGCCGAGATGCGGGACCGCTACGGTCGCCATGGCTTTGGCCAACGTCTCCTCCTTTCCCGTCGTCTCGTGGAGGCAGGTGCCCGATTCGTGACCGTGACCGACGATGGCTGGGACAATCACACCAATATTAAAAGTGCCATGGACAGTCGCCTTCCCCAGGTGGACCAGGGCCTGGCGGCCTTGATCACCGACTTGAAGGAACGTGGCCTGCTGGAAGAAACACTTATTATCCTGAGTACAGAATTCGGGCGTACCGCCAAGCTGAACAAAGACGGCGGTCGCGATCACTGGCCCAAGGCATTTAGTGTTATGATGGCCGGTGGCGGACTTCAGGGAGGCATCATACACGGGTCTACCGACCCCCGTGGCGCAGAACCTGCAGATGCGCCCGTTGGCCCGGCCGACGTTGCTGCAACCCTCTTCACACAACTCGGCATAAAACCCGAAGGCAAAATTATGAGTGCAGGGGATCGCCCCATCGACATCGTACGTCATGGTGCCGTCATCCCCACGCTGGTATAAGGATGCTATTGAGTACGAACATGAACGTCATAACACGCAACCTACTGACGAGGGGCCTGTGCGCATGCACAATGCCCAGGCTAAGCCCTGCAAAAGCACTGATCCTTTCCTTTATTTTACTCTGCATCACGGCGCAAGCAGTAGCCCCCTCCATCTCTATGATCTACCCCAGAGGCGGCCAACGCAATACCGATTTGGAAGTGATATTCTCCGGGGGCAATCTGGCCGATGCTGTGGATGTCATGTTTCACACGCCCGGTATCTCCCTTGTGTCACTCACTGCCGCAGAAGCAGGTAAAGTTACCGCAACACTGCACATCGATGAAAATTGCGATTTAGGCATCCATGGCATGCGTATCCGTACCAAGACCGGGGTGTCCAACCTCCAACTATTTAGCGTCGGTAATCTGCCCGAGCGAAAAGAAGTCGAACCCAACAGTCTGCCCGCAGAAGCAGAAGCAATCGAAGCGAACATCACCCTTAACGGTATGGTAGCCCCGGAGGATGTGGACTATTACGCAATCAACCTGACCGTAGGTCAACGCATCGCAGTTGAAGTAGAGGGCCTCCGCCTCGGTCCCAGCCTCTTCGACCCCAAGCTACGCCTCTTCGGTCCCGCAGGACACGAGCATGTCGCAGAAGACGACACCCAGCTCATGAAGCAGGATGCAGCCTTTGTGTATACCTCCACCGAAGAAGGCAGACACCTCATCGCCATCAGCGAAGCCAGCTACGGCGGTTCCAGTAGTGCCCATTACCGGCTGCACATCGGCAACTTCCCACGCCCCCTCAGCGTAACCCCGCTCGGTGGCGCACCCGGTAGCGACCTCGCCGTAAAATGGCTCGGTGATGCCGGACTCGCAGAACAGACCATTAAAGTCCCCGCAGACCAGGAAGGCACAGTAGGGGTTGAAGCCAAACTGGACACGGGAAGCGCACCCACCAATCAACCCTTCCGTGTATCCACCTTGCCCGGTGTTCTGGAAGTCGAACCCAACAACGCCATTGCCGAAGCGACCCCCGGCCAAAGCCCCGGTGCCTTCGATGGTGTTATCAGTGAAGTGGGCGACATGGACTTCTTCAGTTTCACAGGTACCAACGGTCAGGTATTCGACTTCCGCGTCTGGGCACGCGAACTCGGCTCCCCCCTCGACAGCGTACTCAATCTTTTTGGTCCTGATGGCAAGAGTGTGGCAGGTGACGACGATGCTGCCGGGAAAGACAGTAAATTCAGGTACACCCTTCCCGCCGATGGCATCTACACCCTCCGCGTTCGCGATCACCTGGATAATGGTGGCGCGGCATATGCCTATCGCATAGAAGCGACCCCCGTTGTCCCCAAACTCGCCATGAAGATTCTCGAAAATCGGCCCGCTTCCCTTACCGTGCCCCAGAATAACCAGACCTACCTCCTCATCAACGCAGGACGCGAAGATTTTGGCGGACCCATCCAGGTCGCCCTGAATGATCTCCCCGAGCACATCAGCACCACCGATGTAGTCATTCCCGACGGGCAAGGCACCTACCCCATGCTCATCACCGCTGCACCCGAAGCACCCGTAGCAGGTGCACTGGTCGATGTCTTCGGTACCCTCCAAAAGGAAGACGCACAAGTCAGTGGTGGCTTTACGCAGAATATCCGCATTATCCAAGGCAATAACGACACCACCTTCTACGGCTACGACATCGACCGACTCGCTCTTGCGGTGAGTGAACCCGCACCCTTCAAGGTCAAACTCCTGCCCCCCAAGGCCCCCATCGTGCAGAACAGCCCCCGCAACATCACGGTTGAAGTAGAACGTGCCGAAGGCTTTGCAGATGCCATCGACCTCTACTTTCCCTGGCTGCCTACCGGACTCGGTGGTGGAACCGCCAAGATCCCCGGCGACCAGAACTCCGTTCAGATTCGGCTCGAAGTACGCGACATCGCACCAGGCACCCACGATATTTTCGTAGGTGCCCGCGCTGCCGGCTACGAACTCTGTACCCCCTATACACCCATCGAAGTGCAACCCCAATGGGTCACATTCCAGCCCACCAATGTAGAAACCGAACAGGGCAAACCCGTAGAGATGAAAGTCGCTATCACACAGGTCCAACCCTTTG
This sequence comes from uncultured bacterium, assembly GCA_937895305.1. Lineage (GTDB taxonomy): Bacteria > Hydrogenedentota > Hydrogenedentia > Hydrogenedentales > JAEUWI01 > CALAXS01. The sequence goes on along the minus strand of CALAXS010000530.1, from coordinate 5,140 downwards.
AAGGCACCTTCGACCTCCAACTGCGTAACCTGCCCAAAGGCGTGACCGCAGAAAAACAAACCCTCACCAAAGACAGTACCGAAGCAACCTTCACTCTTACAGTCGCTGCGGACGCACCCGCAGGTAAATTCGGTTCCATCACTCCCTACGCCCAGATCATGGTGAACGAAGAAGACGTCTTCCATGCTTCTGGCGGTGCAGAACTAAAAGTATTTAAACCACTACCCGCTGACCTCGCTGCAGCGGCACCTCCGCCACCCCCCCAGGCCGAGAACCCCGAAGAAAAGAAACCCGAACGTAAAACTCGTTTCCCCACAACGTAATACAGTGAATACACAGGTTTAAAAGACATCATGGACAAACGCTATAGAACGAACATAACTCTGGGCATCATGCTGATGACCCTCATGCTGGGGAGTAGTGCCTGGGCGCAAAGCATCGCTATCTATCCCCAGGGTGCCCGCCTCGATCACGGCGAAGATCCACAACGCATGGTCATCCTGAAAACACGTGAAGACGGCGTTACCCTCGACGTTACCGAGAAAGTCACCGTGACTTATGCAGCCGAAGGGCTCGTGAAATGGGGTGAGGACTTTAAACTCCACCCGGTCGCAGACGGCGAGACCACCGCCACATTCACCTACGAAGGCGAAGCCCTCACCATTCCCGTTCAGGTACTCAACGCCACCACCATCCCCGCAATGAGTTTTCGCAACGATGTAGAACCCGCCATCATGCGCTCGGGCTGCAACACAGGCGCATGCCACGGTAGTGCAAAAGGGAAAAACGGATTCCGCCTTTCCCTCTTTGGCTTCGACTCGGAATACGACTACAAAAGCCTGACTCGCGAACTGCTGGCGCGTCGCATAAACGTCGCCATCCCGGAAGAAAGTCTCATGCTGCAAAAACCTGCAGGTGAAGTGGCCCACGAAGGCGGCACTGTGATTTCGCGCGAAGATAAACTATACAACGCCATGCGCCGCTGGATCGCCGAAGGCGTCACCGACGATCCCAAGGAAGTGAAGACCCTGGACCGCATCGAAATTCTTCCACCCCAGGCTGTACTGGAAGGCGAAGGTGCGACCCAGCGCTTCATGGTACGTGCCCTCTATAGCGATGGTAGCGACCGCGATGTCACTGATCTCGCGGTGATGAGTACCAGCGACGAACTCACCCTAACCATCGATGACATCGGCAAAACCACCGCTGCACAACAGGGCGAAGTCTATATCATGGCCCGCTTCGGCACCTTCGCCGTTGTATCCAAAGTCATTGTTATTCCCCAGGGCAAAGTTCTCCAATGGCCCGAAGATGCCCAACCCAAAAACTACATCGACGAATTCGTATTTGCCAAGTTAAAGAAATTGCGCATCCCACCTGCTGTTATCTGTGAAGATCACATTTTTCTCCGTCGCGCTTACCTCGATATTATCGGTACCCTGCCCACGGTAGAAGAGAGTACCGCCTTCCTCAACGATGCTGCACCTGACAAGCGCGACAAGCTTGTGGACGCACTCCTGCAACGTCCCGAATTCAGTAACGTCTGGGCCATGAAATGGGCTGAAGTGCTCCGCGTAGCGACCATCGCCAACGTCATGGACCCCAAGGGCATGCACCGCTATAACGACTGGCTTCGCCAGGCCATCACCTCCAACGTGCCCATGGACCAACTCGTCCGCGATCTCCTCAGTGCGGAAGGCGGTAACTTTACCAACCCGGCCTCCAACTATTATCTGGTGGAGAGAGACCCGGTCATGATTTCCGAGAATGTCGCCCAGGTATTTATGGGGATTCAACTCAAATGCGCGCAATGTCATAACCATCCCTTTGAACGCTGGACCATGGACGACTACTACTCCTTTGCTGCTTTCTTCGCACAGATTGGGCGCAAAGGATCCAGTGATCCCCGCGAACAAATAATCTTTAACAGCAACTCTGGCGGCGTAAAAAATATCAATAGCGGCCAAACCATGGGCCCCAAATTCCTCGGTGGTGCCGTGCCGGAAATTAAAGGTGGCGAAGATCGGCGCGCCGTACTGGCAGCCTGGCTCACCTCCCCCGAAAACCCATGGTTCGCCAGGAACATCGCCAACCGCGTCTGGGACCATTACCTCGGTGCCGGTATCGTGAACCCGCCCGATGATGTGCGCGTTACCAATCCCCCCAGTAACCCCGAGCTCCTGGACGAAATCGGTCGGCGCATGGTCGAATATAACTACGACCTTCGCAAACTTGTTCGCGATATCTGCACTTCCTACACCTACCAGATGTCCACCCAACCCCGGGAAGAAGGCATCAGTGACGAACGCAATTTCGCCTACGCCAAACTACGCCGTATGACTGCAGAACAAATGCTCGATGCCATCTGTGTCGTTACCGATACGGTCGTGAAATTCCCCAACCTGCCCAAGGGGGCACGTCCCGCAGAAGTCGCCAATGGACGCAGCGGAATTTATTTCCTCGACGTATTTGGACGTCCGGCCCGCGAATCCGTCTGTACCTGTGACCGTTCCAACAGCCCGACCCTGGCCCAATCCCTTCACCTCATTAACGGGGATACCATGGGCAATGCCATAAAAAGTCCCGAAGGGCGCCTTGCCAGGCTGGTCAAGGCAGAGACCCCCACAGAGCAAGTACTCGAAGAGCTTTACCTCGCCTCGGTTTCAAGGAAACCCACGACCGAAGAACTCGCAACGATGAAACAACACATCGATGCTACCGAAGATAAACAAGCAGCCCTGGAAGACGTCTTCTGGACCATGCTGAACGCAAAAGAATTTATTTTTAACCACTAACTAAACAGGAGTTAGAACAGTTATGTTTACAAAGAGATTATTGGTCGCTGCCCTGCTCATAATGGTCGGCCTGGGCACCCCCGCATTGGCAGAAGATCCCCCCAACGTCGACGCCGTTCTCGGCGAACTCACAAAAATCGGGCCGGATGCACTCATCGCACGGGTAGACGAACTGAAAAAACAAGTCGATACACTCAAAGCCGAAGCCGAAGCAGCCCGTGTTAAAGCTACTGAGCTTGATGCAGCATCTGCGGCAACCAAATCGCGAGTCGCTACCATCGAAGCATTTATGACTTCCATGCAAGCGGCTATGGCACCACCCGCGCCAGCACCTGCACCAGCCGAACCTGCGATGGCTCCCGCAGAACCCGCTCCCGCGCCAGCAGCCGATCCAGCCATGGCACCCGCGCCAGCCCCCGCTCCGGCTCCGGCTCCGGCTGAACCAGCACCCGCGCCTGCACCGGAAGCAGCTCCCGCACCAGCCCCTGCTCCGGCAGAACCAGCGCCTGCACCCGCACCCGCAGCATAAAAAGGACCAGGTATTTATGAAACGCATCAATCCCATTCTAACGACCCTGCTCCTGGCAGCTATGCTCGCCAGTCCATGGAACATGGCCCTGGCCCAGGATGCACCCACGGCAGATACCGCACTGGACCAGCTGATAAAACTGGATCCTGCTACGCTGGCAGCACGTATCAAAGCCATGAAAGATGAGTCCACAAACCAGGCCAACGAAGCCGCTGCACTGAAAACCAAAGCGGTAGAATTGGATACACAGGCCGAGGCATTGGTCGTTAAAGTCACCACCCTCGAAGGACAGGTCAAGGCACTGGCCGAATACTTTGGTCACATGAAACCTGCACCTGCCGCCACCGCTATGGCCGCCGTACCCGCTACGCCCGCAAAAATGGAAACCCCGGCCATCGCTTCTATCAACTATAATGACCATGTCCTGCCTATCCTGAAGCAACATTGTGCCAAGTGTCACAACGAAGACAAACGCAAGAGCGGCTTTGCCGTATCCAACTTTGCACTCCTGTCCGAAGGCGGTAGTTCCGGCCCTGTATTCACCGCAGGTGATCCCGACAATAGCCGCATTATAAAGCTCATCACCAAACAGGAAGAGCCGTTTATGCCACCTTCCGGCGATTTAAGCCCGGAAGAAATCGATACCATTCGTAAGTGGATTGCTGCCGGTGCACTGCCCGACGCTTCCGCCAAACCCACCACCACCGCCATGGCAGATAAACCTCAAGAAGAAGAAATGGCATTTGTTGCCGCATCCTTCGACGGGCCACCGCCCATGCCAGAAGTGCAACTCGCCACAGCGACGACACTTGATACCCGCGGTGTGGTCGCACGTGCCATCGATACCAACCCCCGCTCATCGCTTATTGCAGTAGGCGGTAACCGCGAAGTACTCCTCTACAACCTGGACGACTTCAGTCTCCTCGGCGCGCTTTCCTTCCCCGAAGGTGATGTATACGATCTTACCTTCAGCGTCAACGGTACCCTGCTCCTTGCGGGTGGTGGTCAGGAAGGCGACACGGGCATCGCTGTGCTTTGGAACATTCGTACAGGTGAACGTCTGGGCACCTATGGCGAATACTACGATACCGTCCTCTGTGCAGACATCAGCCCCGACCACCGTCTCATCGCTCTTGGTGGCCCCAACAAAAAAGTCCGCGTGTACTCCGTCGAAACCGGGGCAGAACTCTACAAACTCGATCCCCATACCGACTGGATCTATGCGGTTAAGTTCACCCCCGATGGCGAAGTACTCAGTACTGCGGACCGTTCCGGCAATCTCTTCCTATGGCAAGCCTCCAACGGGCGCCCCGTTGAGCAACTCAAAGGCCATACAGGCGCTATCAACGCCCTGGCCTACACCAACGATTCCAAGTTTCTGGTTTCCGCAGGCGATGATGGAACGGTACAGATTTGGGATACCTGGAAATACAATCGTGTCCGCAGCTTCAATGCTCACGGCCTCCCTGTCCTCAATCTTGATGTAAGTGCGACGAACCAAATCATCACTACAGGTGCAGACAATACGACCAAAGTCTGGGAATTCGATGGTAAAGAACAGAAAAAATACGATGGTCTCACCGACTGGGGCTACAGTGCCTGCTTCGCTCAGGAAGGGAAAACCGTTCTGGCAGGTTCATGGACCGGGGAGATATTTGTCTGGAACCGGGAAACCGGCGAAACACTGAAGACACTAAATACCAATCCCACCTAAATTCCACAGCACCGATAAAAAAACAACGAGGCGAGGCCATTGGCCTTGCCTCTTTTTTGTTCCTTCCTGTACGCTATAGTATGTTTCTCATCGTTCAAGGGG
>CALAXS010000529.1 GCA_937895305.1 uncultured bacterium | reverse complement strand
CAGCGAAGTTAGCGGTGGCGGTGCCAAGCCCTTCAACCAGAAGGGTACAGGCCGCGCCCGTCAGGGTACGATTCGCGAACCGCAAATGCGCGGTGGCGGTATCGTACACGGACCAACACCCCGTAGCTACCGACAGGCAGTACCAACGCGTACACGTCGTCAGGCACTACGTATCGCACTGAGCGAACGCACACGAGGCGAACGTCTCAATGTGCTTACCGGTTTACAGGTGGAAGCACCCAAAACCAAGCCCTTTGCCCAGATGATTGGGTGCGTGGCACCAGAAGGTCGCAAGACTTTGATTGTGACCGCTGGTTACGACAATAACCTGCTCCTCTCCGCGCGCAACCTTAACCGGGTTCAGATTCGTACCGTTGAAGATGTGAACGCACTCGATGTGCTCAACGCAGTACGCATCATTGTGCAGGAAGAAGCCCTTCCCAAACTTGAGGAGCGCCTGTCATGAGCTTGCAACCCCATCAGATAGTCTATGAGCCCATCATTACTGAAGAATCCCAGATTCAACAGAACAAGGGCAGCCAATACACCTTTAAAGTGAATCCGGACGCGAACAAGATTCAAATCCGTGAAGCACTTGAATATATTTTCAAGAAAGACGAAATAAAAATCGTCAACGTGAACACAATGAATTATCAGGGCAAGCTCAAGCGCCAAGTTGGTCGCCATACAGGCCGTCGCCCCAAATGGAAAAAAGCCATCGTAACGCTGCGTAAAGGCGATACGATTGAACTTATCTAAAGGAATTACCCATGCCGGTCAAGCGATTTAAACCGTATACGCCCTCACGGCGGCAGATGACGGTATCTGACTTCGCGGAGATTACAAAATCTTCGCCGGAGAAGAGCCTCACCTCGCCCAATCCGAAAAAGGCAGGACGTAACAACAACGGCCGCATTACCATGCGTCGCCGTGGTGGTGGTCACAAACGGAAATACCGCATTATCGACTACCGTCGCAGAAAAGACGGGATTCCCGGCAGAATTGCTGCCATCGAATATGATCCAAACCGCAGTGCACGCATTGCCCTGGTCGTATACGCTGACGGCGAAAAGTGCTACATCCTGACACCCAAAGGCCTCAAGGTTGGCAAGGTAATCCTGAGTGGCTCAGATGTTGACTTCGTAGTGGGTAACAACACCGAACTCAACAGAATGCCCACAGGTACCGTGATCCACAACGTAGAGCTTACCCCCGGTAAAGGTGGCCAGATGGCCCGCTCCGCAGGCAACAGCTGCCAGCTCCTTGCCAAGGAAGAACGCTACGTAGTTTTGCGACTGCCCTCCGGTGAAATGCGCCGTGTGCTCGGTATATGCCGCGCTACCATCGGTGTTGTAGGTAATGAAGAACACCAGAACATCAACCTCGGTAAAGCAGGTCGCAGTCGCTGGCTTGGTCGCCGTCCCAAGGTTCGTGGTGTTGTTATGAACCCCGTCGATCACCCTCATGGTGGTGGCGAAGGTCGTACCTCGGGTGGCCGTCACCCTGTGAGCCCCTGGGGCACACCAACCAAGGGCTACAAGACTCGTAAGAAAAACCACCGTACGGATGATCACATCATCCGCCGTCGTAACATGAAATAAAGGAGAACTTATTGTGTCTCGTTCATTAAAAAAAGGGTACTTCATTGACGACCATCTTCACACCAAGGTGTTGAAGGCACAGGCTGGCGGTGATCGCAAGATCATCAAGACCTGGTCACGTCGTTCAACCGTACTCCCCGACATGGTAGGTTTGACTATTGCAGTACATAACGGGAAAACCCACATCCCTGTTTTCATTTCCGAAAACATGGTAGGGCATAAACTCGGCGAATTTTCACCAACCCGCAGTTTCCGAGGCCACGCTGGCGTCGGTAAAAAATAACGGTTGCTGAACGCGAACCCGATTAGGAGACAAGTATGGCTACCGCAGCAGCAAAATTAAAAAATTTGCCCATCTCGGCGCGTAAAGTGCGTCTGGTTGCGGACATGGTACGCGGCAAAAAAGTTGCCGAAGCAAGGGATATCCTCAGCTTCGCCATCAAAGGTTCCGCCGAACCACTGCGCAAATTATTAGATTCGGCTGTGGCCAATGCAGAAAACGCTGCATCGGAAACCCACGACCGACTGGATACTGATGAAATGATAGTTAAAACGATTATGGTTAACGAAGGTCGCACTTTACAGCGCTTTCAACCTGCTCCCCGTGGACGCGCTGGTCGCATCCGCAAACGTAGCAGCCATATCGAACTGACGATTACGGAGAAATAACGCATGGGTCAGAAAGTACATCCAAACGGATTCCGGCTCGGAGTCATCCAAAACTGGTCTTCCGTGTGGTTCGCAGAAAAGAACTATGCGCAACTCCTTCACGAAGATTTGCGCTTGCGCGACTACGTCAAAAAACGCCTCTACCATACCGGTATAGCCAAGGTGGATATTGAACGTGCAGGCCGCAAGACCAAAGTACATATTCATACCGCACGTCCCGGTCTGGTCATCGGCCAGCGCGGTGCAGAAGTCGACAAGCTGCGCTACGAGCTCGAAAAGCTTACCGGTAACGAGTTGATGATAAACATCCACGAAGTTCTGAGTCCGGAATTGAGTTCTACCCTTGTGGCAGAAAGCATTGCCCAGCAACTCGAACGTCGTGTCTCATTCCGTCGCGCTATTAAACGCTCCATACAGAGCACCATGCGCCTTGGCGCAAAAGGTATCCGTATACGCGTAGCCGGCCGTTTGAACGGTGCAGAAATTGCCCGTGTCGAACAGGCCCGTGACGGTAGTGTTCCCCTGCATACCCTGCGCGCAAACGTAGACTACGGTGTAGCCACGGCCCACACTACCTACGGTTGCCTGGGCATTAAAATTTGGATTTATCACGGCGACGTGATGCCAGGCGAACGCGTAACCACCGTTGGTGGTGATCGTCCTGCACATCAACGACGTGGCGGCGGAGATCGTGATCGCGCCGGGGCCAAGGGCGGCAAATAGCCCCCAGCCAAACTGGAGAATAATACATCATGTTGATGCCAAAAAGAGTTAAACACCGTAAACAAATGCGCGGTCGCCGCAGCGGAGCTGCCAAAGGCGGCAATAGCGTCGATTTCGGTGAATACGGGCTCAAGGCCATGCAAGACGGCTGGATTACGGCGCGCCAGATTGAAGCAACCCGTATTTCCATTACCCGTACATTAAAACGTAACGGTAAAGTGTTCATACGGATCTTTCCGGACAAGCCCATCACCAAAAAGCCCGCCGAAGTCCGGATGGGTAAAGGTAAAGGCGCACCGGAAGCCTGGGTCGCTGTGATCAAGCCCGGCCGTGTAATGTTTGAAGTAGAAGGCGTGTCAGAAGATCTGGCCCGTGAAGCGATTAATAAGGCACGTTATAAACTGCCTATTAAAACCAAATTCGTAAAACGCGTGTAACTGCGACGTAGGGAAGATAAATACGATGCGAGCCAAAGATTTGCGTGAACTCAGTGCCGAAGAACTAGCGGCACGAATTCAAGAGCGCCAGGATGACATCATCCACTTCCGCCTTCAACAGGCGACCGGAGTGGTTGAGAACGTGCGCACCAGCCGTGAAGCCCGAAGAGAGATCGCCCGGATTAAAACGATTCTGCATGAGCGGAATCAACACGCGGCGAAAGGAACAGAATAAATGAGCGAACAGGCAACTGTTGATACACGAGGCAACCGCAAAGAGCGTGTGGGTGAAGTCGTTAGTGTCGCTATGGATAAAACCATAACCGTGACTACCGACTCAGTCAAGCACCACCGCCTCTATAAAAAAGCGATCAAGAACACCAAGAAGTATAAAGCACATGATGCTGAGAACGCCTGCAATGTAGGTGATCTCGTGCGCATCGTTGAATGTCGTCCGCTGAGCAAGACCAAGCGCTGGCGCCTTGCCGAAATAATCAAACGTGCGGAATAACCCCCGTAAAACTGCGATATGCTGAGCAACGGAGCAAAGCAATAAAATGATACAACCATTAACTAGACTCACTGTAGCGGACAACTCAGGTGCCCGCAGACTCAGTGTAATCCATGTAGTAGGCGGCACACGCCGACGTTACGCTGGCCTTGGTGACATTGTTACCTGTAGCGTAAAAGAAGCCCTGCCCAATGGCAACGTCAAAAAAGGCGATGTAGTCAAAGCCGTAGTGGTTCGTGTAAAGCACGACACCCAGCGCGCCGATGGCACCACCATCCGTTTTGATGGCAATGCTGCTGTGCTGATTAACCCCGCCAACAAAGAGCCACGTGGTACCCGTATCTTCGGACCCGTACCCCGTGAACTCCGCGAAAAGGGCTTCATGCGCATTCTGTCGTTAGCCCCGGAAGTGGTATAGGGAATTCCAATGAATATTCGTAAAAATGACACCGTAGTGATTATCACCGGGAAATACAAAGGGCGCAAAGGGCGCGTGCTAGAGCACAAACCCAAAGTGAGCCGTGTGCTGGTTGAAGGCGTAAACATAATGAAGCGCCACACCAAGCCCTCCTCCTCCAACCAATCCGGCGGTATTGTAGAACGCGAAGCACCCATTCACATTTCCAATGTAATGCCCTGGTGTGAAACTGAAAACAAGCCCTCTAAAATTGTAATGAAAAGACTGGACGACGGGTCCCGCGTCCGCATCTGGAAGATCAACGGACAGGCCGTAGATTAAACCCTGCGGAAAAACGACTGGAATATATAGCATGGCCGTACGACTCAAAGAAAAATACAAAAGCGAAATCGTCCCCGAACTCAAAGAAGTTTGCGGACGTGAAAACGTGATGTCCATCCCCCGACTTGAAAAAGTCGTGATCAACATGGGTATCGGCGAAGCCGCACGTGAAGCCAAATTGATTGATGGCGCTCTTGCCGAGCTCACACTTATTGCGGGTCAAAAGCCCAAAGTGCGCATGGCCAAGAAATCCATTTCAAACTTTAAACTTCGCGAAGGCATGAAAATTGGTGCAGCAGTCACCCTGCGCGGTGACCGCATGTACGAATTCGTTGACCGCCTCGTGAATGTCGCCATCCCCCGTGTGCGTGACTTCCGTGGCGTGCCCAAGAAATTCGACAATGGCTTTAACTATACCCTCGGCATTAAAGACCAGAGCATTTTCCCCGAAATCGTCATGGACGACGTTTCCAAAGTTCACGGTATGAATGTGACCTTCGTTATAAGAAATACAAATAGCGCAAACGAAAGTGCCGCACTTTTGACCAAGCTGGGTATGCCCTTCGTTAAATCAGCGAATACGGAAAAGGAATAAATTCCAGTGGCTAAGAAAAGCAAAATACAAAAAAACAATAAAGTAGCCAAGCTTATTACGCAATACGCCGAACGGCGTACAGCACTGGTTCTGATCCTCAAAGATCAGGAAGCAAGCATGGAAGACAAGCTGGAAGCACAGCGCAAGCTGCAAAAGCTCCCCAGAGACTCCAGCAAAAGTCGCTACCGGAACCGCTGTGGCGTAACCGGACGTCCCCGTGGCTACTACCGTAAATTCAATATGTCGCGTATCGCATTCCGAGAGCTTGCGCTTGAAGGCAAAGTGCCTGGCGTGACCAAGTCAAGCTGGTAAGCAGAAAAAGGAACCATAGACATGTCCATGAGCGACCCCATAGCCGATCTGCTCACCCGGATTCGCAACGCGTCTTCCGCGGGCCACGGCACCGTAGATGCACCCGCATCCAATGTGAAAGCAGAAATTTGTCGGGTATTGAAAGATGAAGGTTTCATCAACGATTTTATAGTTTCGGACGAACCCAAGCCGGGTCTCATCCGCATAACCCTGAAATACACACCCAGCCGGGATGCCGTACTTCAGGGTACCAAACGCGTCAGCAAGCCAAGTCTGCGTGTGTACAAAGGTGGCAACGATATCCGACCCGTTCGTAGCGGACTGGGCATCTCCATCCTGAGTACATCCAAAGGCGTCATGACAGGCAAAAGTGCACGCAGCCAAAAACTTGGCGGCGAAGTACTTTGCGAAGTCTGGTAGGCAAGAGCAACGAATAAAGGAAGACCATCGTGTCGCGAGTAGGAAATCTGCCCGTCCCACTACCGGACGGCATAAAATGCGAAATCAAAGGGAATACTATTTCGGTAAAGGGACCCAAGGGAACCCTCACCGAAGTACTGCGCCCTGAGCTGGACGTAAAGATCGAAGGCAACGAAATTATCGTAACCCGCCCCAACGATTTAAAGCAAAACCGGGCCTATCATGGACTTACCCGGGCCTTAATTGCTAATATGATTGTTGGTGTGACCCAGGGATACGAAAAAATTCTTGACATCGAAGGCGTTGGATACCGTGCCACCTTACAAGGCAAAGATCTCGACCTCTCCGTTGGCCACAGCCACCCCGTAGTGATCACCCCACCAGAGGGTATCAGCTTCGAAGTGGACGGTCAGCGGATCATCAAGGTAAGCGGTATCGACAAGCAGCTCGTTGGACAAATAGCGGCAAACATCCGCAAGGTGCGTAAGCCAGAGCCCTACAAGGGTAAAGGTATCCGCTACCGTGACGAACACGTTCGACGCAAAGAAGGTAAAGCCGCCAAATAAGGCGTCTGAGAAAAGGGATAGATCATGGCAAAAACACAACGGACTACAGTCTTGCTGCAACGCCGCAAGAAATACATTCGTAAACGCATTTCTGGCACAGAAGCGCGCCCACGCCTTTGCGTGACGCGCTCCCTGAAGCACATCTATGCACAATTAATTGATGACAATACCGGCACTACGCTCGCTTCCGCTTCCAGCATGTCTCTCAAGATTGCTGGCGGCAATATCGAAGCAGCCAAGGCCGTTGGTAAAGCACTGGGCGAAAACGCCGGTGGAAAATCCATTACAACGGCTACTTTTGATCGTGGAGGCCGTCTTTACCACGGCCGGGTGAAGGCTCTTGCCGACGCTGCCCGCGAAGCCGGACTGCAATTCTAGGAGAACAAGTCTTGACTAACGCAAATACAGGCAACCAAGACAATCGTGGCGATAAGCGCGACAACAAACGCGACAACAAACGTGGCGATAAACGTGGTGATAATCGAAATGAGCAAGACAGCGAATTCATTGAATCCGTCGTCAAGATCTATCGCGTATCCAAAGTGGTAAAAGGCGGTCGTCGCTTCAACTTCAGCGCACTCGTTGTTGTTGGTGACGGCAAAGGTCGCGTCGGCGCTGCCCTCGGCAAAGCTGGCGAAGTACCCAATGCCATCCGCAAAGCCATCGAAAAAGCCAAGAAGAATATGATTACCGTACCCGTGGTCAACACTACAGTACCCCATGAAGTATTCTCCCGCTCCGACGCTGCCAAGGTGCTGCTTAAGCCAGCCTCCCTCGGTACCGGTATCGTAGCAGGTGGTGCCGTGCGTGCCGTTGTCGAAGCTGCCGGATATCAGAATATCCTCAGCAAATGCCTCGGTTCCAACAACGCAACAAACGTTGTCTGGGCGACCATGGACGGTCTGAAACAATTGCACACCGCTGAAGAACTCGCAGCACGCCGTGGAATCGACGTAGCAGACGTATTTAGTTACTAAAGTTAACGGACCGCATCACTGCGGCTCGAATAAGACAGGATATGAACTATGGAACTCAACGAACTGAGCACCGCCGCCGGCGCAACGAAAAATCGTAAGCGTGTCGGTCGTGGGCCGGGTAGCGGCAACGGAAAAACTTCCGGTCGCGGCCACAAAGGTCAACAGTCCCGTTCCGGCTACTCACGCAACTACGGTTTCGAAGGTGGCCAGATGCCCCTGCACCGCCGTATACCCAAACGGGGATTCAACCATGGTGACCGCTGGCCTCAGGCGATAACCAATCTGGACGTCATCGACAAATTATTCAAGGCAGGTGCTGAAGTTAACCAGGCAAGCCTCGTGGAAGTAGGCCTCATACGCGATACTGCGGGCGGTGTTAAAGTGCTTGGCCGTGGTGAAATCACCAAAAAGCTCAACTTTAAAGTGCAGGCTATCAGCCCTGGCGCCAAAGAAAAAATCGAAGCAGCGGGCGGTAGCGTTGAAATTGTCAGCCTTAAAACCGCTGCACAGGCCCCGGTAGAGGAGTAACCAGGTGTCCGAACCCTTAGAAGCCTTTAAAAACGCTTTCAAAATACCCGAGCTCAAGGCGAGAATTATCTTCACCTTGTCCATGCTTGCTGTCTACAGTCTGGGATTGCACGTACCTACCCCCGGTGTGGACGGTATCAAGCTCTCTCAGCAAATGTCCAGCGGCGGCCTCTTCGGATTCTACGACATGTTTACCGGGGGTGCATTCTCCAATGCCACCGTCTTTGCCCTGGGTATCATGCCCTACATTACCGCATCCATTATCCTGTCCCTCCTCATTCCTGTGATCCCACAACTGGAAGCACTCCAGAAGTTGGGCCAGGAAGGACAAAAGAAAATCACCGAATATACCCGCTACGGTACCATCGTACTCTGCATAGCCCAATCCATCGCTATTTCACGGTACCTCGCCAGCTTTGGTGAGGAAATCGTACCGAATTCAGGCATTGGCTTCACGGCCCTTTGCATTATTTCCTTCACCACAGGTACCGCCTTCATCATGTGGCTCGGTGAACAGATCAGTGAACACGGTATAGGTAACGGTATCTCCCTCATTATCTTCGCAGGCATTATATCCC
>CALAXS010000528.1 GCA_937895305.1 uncultured bacterium | reverse complement strand
ATGTACGACACAGCTATAGCAACAAGCGGTGGCAGGCCGCCTACCATCTGGTGTCCATGTTTGAAGGGCCCAACGCGGTGGAAGTCACCCCGGAAATTACCCGCGCCTTGCAAGATGCCTTTGAAGAAAGTGCATCTGACAATGAAATGGAGGTGCGGCAATACCTCGCACTGGCCATGGGTTGTACCGGTGAAGCAGACTTTGTCATACCCCTGCTTGAAGCCCTTTCAAATGATCCCGTGGAAAACACACCTTTCCTGATTCGCGCACTGGGTCGTCTGGGCGATGACCGTGCAGCAGAGGCCATAGCGACTTATCTTGAGGATACGAATGTTACGATACGTCTGGAAAGTGCTGTCGCACTGGGGGCTATGGGCAATACCACAGTTAAACCTGCCCTCACGAAGGCACTCAACGACAGTGAACCCAACGTGCGTTGGGATGCAGCTATCGCCCTGGCCAAACTGGGGGATACTGGCGGGGCCGCCACCCTGCTCCAGCTTTTGGACCGGGCGTATCTGGCTGGATTCGAAGAGGTGGATGAAAAAGAAACCCATCGTATCCTTCAGGTAGTCGTACAGGTTGCCGCAGGTTTGCACCTGAACGAGTTGGATGGGGCCATAAAGATGGTTGCCGCAAAGGACCCGAACATGGCGGTTCGCCAGGCGGCACAGCAGGCCCTGGACTATCATAAAAATAATAAAGCAGCCCAGGCTGCGGCAAAAATTTCTATAGTGTTACGAAGTGAGAAGCAGGCCTATGTCCGACAAAGTGCTTGATACAGGTAAAGACAAAGCGGCTGAAGCAGCGGATGCTACAGAAGGGCGTCGGCAGTTCCTGGTGTCTGCGATTACGGTAGGTTGGCTTTCCTTCACCGGGGCCATCATGGCGACCTTCATCGGCATTGTTCGTTTTATTTTCCCCAATGTCCTCTTCGAGCCACCCCAGGTATTTTTTGCCGGGAAGCCCAATGATTACGCCGAAGGCATGGTGTCCATACGCTGGAAAAACGAACATGGCGTATGGATTGTTCATGATGGCCAACAGCTTTATGCCATTATGGCGTACTGCACCCACCTTGGCTGCACCACGACCTGGCAGGAAAACGAGCACAAGTTCAAATGCCCCTGCCATGGCAGTGGCTTTAAGATCAGCGGATTAAATTTCGAAGGCCCCGCACCCCGTCCACTTGAACGATGTGCCATCGAATTAAATACTGAGGGCCTCCTGATCGTTGATAAGAGTAAGCGTTTTCTCCATGAAAAAGGGCAATGGGACGACAGTGCGTCCTTTGTGAAAGTCTAACGGAGCACAAGCATGGCAAAGAAAGAAAAGATCCGGTTCGAGCGGCTGCGTAGCAGTCAGGTCTGGACCTCTATCTTTCGCATCGGTATTCCCAAGAACCGACGCGAACGCATGCTTGCTATTCTTACCAGTGTATTTTTACACCTCCACCCGGTATCCATCCCGAAGCATGCCGCCAAGCTAACCTATACCTGGTGCATGGGTGGCCTCTCCTTTTTTCTGTTTTTGACGCTGGTCGTTACCGGCATCCTTCTCATGTTCTATTACCGCCCCACCATTGAATACGCCTATGGCGACATCATCGATCTGCGCGAGCAGACGCCGCTGGGTATTATGCGCGAGTTACACCGTTGGGGTGCCCATGCCATGGTCATCACCGTATGGCTTCACATGTTCCGGGTGTTCATGACCGGGTCCTATAAAAAGCCCCGCGAGTTCAACTGGGTGGTCGGTGTGATTCTGCTGGTTCTGACCATGTTCATGAGTTTCACAGGCTACCTCTTACCCTGGGACCAGTTGGCCATGTGGGCCGTAACCGTGGGCACCAATATGGGAGCCGCTACGCCACTACTCGGCGTGGAAGGTCCAGGTGCTGCACTGCTCAGCATTGGCGATGTGAACCTGGTGCATGCCGGGGCGGATACCCGTTTCGCATTACTGGGTGGGCGCTTTGTGGGGGATGCGGCCTTGCTTCGTTTTTACGTACTGCACTGTGTGGCAGTACCGTTTATTATCGTGATTGGAATGATGATTCATTTCTGGCGTGTACGAAAGGATGGGGGAATCTCCGGACCGCTTTAGGGCACCGCGGGGGCGACCCACTATAAATCATGGTGGACCTGATTAAATCGTTAATCAACCAGCTGGCTAATCCGCCGGTCTTGTTCACCTGTGTGCTGGCGGTTTTTTTCATTATCTTTCCTTTCAACGAACGGCTATTGCGATTGAATGACCGCCTGGGGCTGAGCGCACTCTGGACGCGTACAGGGGCCATTGTAGGCGGTATAGTGCTCACCCTCTTTCTGGCCTTTGGTATTAGCGATCCCAACTTTCGCGCGGTCGTGCTGAAGCCAGACAATGTGCCCATAATCGGCATGGCCTACCTGGTGCCCTTCTTCCTCTGGCTCGCCATGAAACAGGCGGTAGAGAATGACCGCCGTATCCTCGATGGCGGAAAACCGGTGGAATATGCCGACCCCGAGGACAAGGTTCTCGTCTGGCCCGACCTCGTTTATATCGAACTCATCGCCCTCGTTATCATGTCCGTATTTCTCATTGTCTGGTCGTTACTGGTTTATGCACCCCTCGAAGGCCCCGCCAATCCTACGGTATCGCCCAATCCCTCGAAGGCCCCCTGGTACTTTCTCGCACTACAGGAAATGCTGGTCTATTTCGACCCCTGGATTGCGGGGGTCGCCTTGCCCGGCTTCATTGTCTTTGCACTGATGGCCATTCCCTATATCGACACCAATCCCAAAGGCCAGGGCTACTACAGTTTCCGCGAACGGAAGATGGCTATATCCCTCTTCCTCTTCTGC
Organism: uncultured bacterium; assembly: GCA_937895305.1. GTDB lineage: Bacteria > Hydrogenedentota > Hydrogenedentia > Hydrogenedentales > JAEUWI01 > CALAXS01. The sequence continues at coordinate 245 of CALAXS010000528.1, read as the reverse complement.
TGGCTGGTCATCTGGATTATGCTTATCTTTGTAGGCACTTTCCTGCGAGGGCCCAACTGGAATTTCTTCGGCCCCTTCGAGTATTGGGATATTCAAAAAACCGTTCCCCTGAACAATGTAAACCTCTCGGAATACATCTATGTAATTGGCCTCGGCAGGCCCTTGCCGGACAGTATTTTTCTGCGGGAAATTGGCGGGATACTGCTGCTGCTGGGCTACCTTATCGGACTGCCCCTACTCCTGGG
>CALAXS010000527.1 GCA_937895305.1 uncultured bacterium | reverse complement strand
TACTTCTTAAACACCGGATAGTGTAGGGAGTAGGACGCTCCCTAAGCAAGTCATCTATTCGCCCCTCTTCCAATTCGTATGCTACTCTTTCCCCTGCAAGACTTCTTATAAGGATTAAACGATGAAATTCAGAACCAAATCTATCCACGCAGGTCAAGGCCCGGAAGCACTGTACGGCGCGGTGATGACCCCCATATACCAGACGTCTACTTTTGCCTTTAACAGTCCCGATGACCCGGGCGAGTTTGATTACTCACGCTCGGGCAATCCCACGCGCAAGGCGCTGGAAGAATGTCTGGCGGCGTTGGAAAACGGTACACGTGGTTTTACTTTTGCCACGGGTATGGCCGCGACGGCGACCTGCATGATGCTCTATGGGACGGGGGATCACATCATCGTGAGTGACGAGTGCTATGGCGGCACCTATCGCCTTATGATGGACATCATTAAAAACAAGGGCATCGAAGTGGAGCTGGTGGACCTGAATGATCTTGAGGCGCTGGACGCGGCTATCCGCCCCGAGACCAAGCTCATCTGGATCGAGTCGCCTACCAATCCGCTGATGAAGATTGTGGACCTGGAAGCTATCGCCACAATCGCCCAGGCCAAGGGCGTTCACACCGCCGTGGACAATACCTTCCTGTCGCCCTATTTCCAGAACCCCCTCGATCTGGGTATCGACATCGTTATGCATTCCATGACCAAGTACATCAACGGCCACTCTGACGTGGTCATGGGCGGGCTGGTGGTGAAAGACGCAGAACTCGCGGAACGCATCTATTTCCTGCAGAACGCGCTGGGTACCTGTCCCGGTCCACAGGATTGCTTCCTCGTGCTACGCGGGGTTAAGACCCTCGCCCTGCGTATGGAGGCCCACCAGGAAAACGGTCTCGCCATCGCGAAATTTCTCGAAGCCCACCCCAAGATCGAAAAAGTTCTCCATCCCGGTCTCGAAAGTCATCCCCAGCGCGAGCTACAGCGCAAGCAAGCCCGTGGCGATTGCGGTACTTTTTCCTTCTACATCAGCAACGGCATCAAGGGTGCCCACGCCCTCCTCGCCAACCTCACCTTATTCCCCCAGGCCGTATCCCTCGGTGGTGTGGAATCCCTCATCGAGCATCCCTGGTCCATGACCCATGTCGCCATGCCGGAATCCGCCCGCATCGAAATGGGCATCGTCGAAAACCTTATTCGGGTATCCGTAGGCATCGAAGACATCGAAGATCTGCTTGCAGATTTTGAAGCAGCCCTGACCCACGTTTAGTCCATCTTTCATTCCTGAAGACCTTCACACCATCCACGCCTATGTGTATACTGTGGGAGGGAAAAAACTTACGTAGCCTGAGTCATACCCGGAGTGAATAAAACACCGTCCGGTGGGGTAATCATCCTGCATGGCATCGTAGTACGACAAAAGTGAAGGGAGCGGTCATGTCGCATCGAAACCTGTCCTGTGTAACCCTGTCTATTCTGTGTGCAGTTCTGAGTTTCAGTACACTAACTACAGCGCGCACCTTAACCCTGGATCCACCCGGCGATCGCGCCTTTATCCAGGATCAGGCTTATATCATTCAGCCTGCCGACCGTGATGAGATGGTCGCAATCTGTGACCAACTCCTCTCCGATACCATCATCCCCATCATCGTCGTAACCATCGACTCCATGGCCGCTCATGGCTGGAATGGTATGTCCATAGAATCCTTCGCCCAGAACCTCTTTGACCAATGGGGCATCGGCTATACCGATATCCGTGGCACCTCCTGGAACAGGGGGGTATTGCTGGTCGTATCCATCCAGGATCGCAAGGCACGTATCGAACTGGGTGCCGACTGGGATCACCAATATGACGGTACCTGTCAGCGCATCATGGACGAGCAAATCATCCCCAATTTCAAACAAGGTGACTTTTCCAGCGGCATCCTCGCCGGCGTAAAGGCCCTGAACAACATGAGCCGTGGTCTGGAATTGCCCAAGCCCGTACAACCCTGGTGGCTATACCCCGCACTGGCTGGCGGTATCCTGCTGGTTATATTCACTGTCGTTTCCCTTATTCGCAGAGGCAGCAGCGGTTGGGCCTGGCTCTTCTGGGGTGCCCTCTTCGGTCTCGTCGGCTTCATCCTCTACCAGATGCTCACCAGTCGTGGCGGGTCCAGCGGTGAATTCGGCGGTGGCAGTTTTGGCGGTGGCTTTTCCGGTGGCGGCGGCGCAACAGGCTCGTGGTAAGGAGATAACCATCATGAAACAGGCATCCACATTTCTTACAAAATCAGAACTCGATCAGGTAGAATCCGCCATCGCCGCGGCCGAAAAAAAGACCTCGGTAGAAATCGTCACCGCCATAAGCACCAGCTCCGGGCGCTATGATCGTGGCGAAGATATGGCCGGACTCTGGATCGGCGCAGCAGCCCTCGTAGCGGCCTGGAACTTCTGGCCCATCCCCGCGGACAACGGGGACAGCTGGGGCTACACCGCAGACCTCCATCACATCGGCTGGATCGCCATTCTGGTCATCGCCTTTATCACAGGTGCCCTCATCGCCTCCCGCATCAGTTTTCTGCGCGCACTCTTCACACCCAAGGCAGAAATGCGCGACGAAGTTGAAGGCAAAGCCCGCCAGGTCTTCTTTGACCAGCGTATCCACCGCACCGAAGGCGGCACAGGCATCCTCATTTACATCTCCCTCTTCGAGCGCATGGTCACTATCCTCGCCGATGAGCCTGTTCAGGAGACCATGCCCGGTGGCTCAGTCCAGAGCCTCTGTGACCAACTCACCCAGAGCTTGGGGCGCAATGCTGCCCAGGGCCTTTCAGCCTGCATCGACACCCTGGGGGACACCCTTAGCGAGGCCTTCCCCCATGCAGACGATGATGTGGATGAGTTGGCCAATGCAGTTGTACTTATAGACCAGTAGCTACTATAGTGTCTGTGGGGTTTATGTCACTTAAGCAAGGAGACCGTCATGTCCGATGCACCACCACCTGTCCCACCGATGCCACCACCCATGCCGCCACTACAACCACAGGCGACGCTGATTCAGGCGAATGCCAAGAAGAAATCGGGGTGCAGCCCAGCGCTCATCGCTGGTGTGGTCGTTGTCGGTATGTTCTTTATGATAGGAATCATGGCGGCCATTCTCCTCCCCGCACTCAGCCGTGCGCGTGAATCCGCACGTCGCGCCAGTTGCCAGAACAATCTCAAGCAACTGGGGCTGGTCCTGAAAATGTTTGGCAATGAAAACAAGGATGGTTTGTTTCCTGAATATGTCCAGGAGCCGTTTCAATTCAAGATGGACAGCATTGTATATCCTGAATACTTAAGCGATATGTCCGTTTTTCATTGTCCATCCGAT
>CALAXS010000526.1 GCA_937895305.1 uncultured bacterium | reverse complement strand
AAGAACGAATGAACTCAAATTTCATACTTTGATTATGCTACCCTGTTTCTTCACCAACACCCCAGGGAGAAGTACCATGGCCGAAACCTTCGTCAGTATGCGCAATCTGAAATTTCTCATCTATGAGCTGAATAATGCCGAGGCCCTCTGCGCTTATCCCTATTTCGAAGAGCATAACCGCGAAATTTTCGACCTGGTCCTGGATACAGCCCTCAAGATGGGGACGGATGATCTGTATCCGCGCTTTGTCGAAATGGACCGGGAACAACCCACCTTTGACGCGGGGACCATCTCGGTGAATCCATGGCTGCGCGAATTTATGGCGGCCTGTGGCGAAGGCGGCTGGATTGGCGCCAACGCGCCCTTTGAGCACGGTGGACAGCAAATCCCCGATACGGTGATGGTAGCCTTCCGATTCATCTTTGGCGCTGCAAATTATTCCGCCAGCGCCTACCCCTTTCTGGGCACGGGTGCAGCCCTGCTTATGATCTCCTTCGCATCCCGGGAACTCATTGACACCTATGTCCCCAATATATTTGCGGGAAAATGGCAGGGCACCATGGCCCTCACCGAGCCCCATGCAGGCTCGTCCCTCACCGACCTCAAGACTACCGCTACACGCACCGATGCAGGCTACTTCAATCTGGTCGGGCAAAAGATTTTTATCTCCTGTGGTGAGCATAACGCCGTGAACAATATCGTCCACCTCATGATTGCCCGTATTGAGGACGCCCCGGCAGGTATCAAGGGCATCTCCCTCTTTGTGGTGCCCAAGCTGCGCCCATGTGCTGACGGCACGCTGGAAAGCAATGACTTGATTTGCACGGCCACCTTTCACAAGCTGGGTTACAAAGGCGCGCCCATCACCCAGCTCGAAATGGGTGAGCATGGCGATTGCCGTGCCTGGCTTGTGGGCGAGGAAAACCATGGGCTCTCCTATATGTTTCAGATGATGAACGAAGCACGGGTCGGTGTGGGTGCAGGCGCCACAGCTATTGCCACCGCAGCCTACTATGCCTCCCTGGAGTACACCCGTGAACGCGCACAAGGTCGGCCCATCACCGCCAAAGACCCCGCCACACCCCAGATTCCCATTATCGAACATGCCGATGTAAAGCGCATGCTCCTCTTTCAACGGGCCATCACCGAAGGCTCCCTCTCCCTCATCATCTATTGCTCCAACCTCATCGACCGCATCCATGCAGGCCCGGCGGAAGACAAAGAACGACTCGAACTCCTCCTCGATTTTCTGACCCCCATCGCCAAGACCTACCCCTCTGAAATGGGCATCCTTTCCGTCAGCACAGGCCTCCAATGCCTGGGCGGTTATGGCTATTGCGACGAGTTCCCCCTGGAGCAGCTCTACCGTGATATACGCATCCATCCCATCCACGAAGGCACCACCGGTATCCAGGGCATGGATCTCCTGGGGCGCAAGGTGACCATGAAGAATGGTCAGGCTTTGATGATTTACATAGAAGAAATCACCGCCTGTATCGAAAAGGCCAAGGGTGTGGAGGCCATTGCAGCGGAGGCCCAACAGTTGGAAGAAGCCCTGGCGCAACTACAGCAGCTAACCATGCACCTTGGTGGATTGGCCATGAAAGGGGAAATCGACCTCTTCCTCGCCGACGCCACCCTCTACCTCGAATACGTGGGCATCATCACCATGGCCTGGCAATGGCTCTGGCAAGCAACCGTTTCCGAGACGGCACTGGCTGATTGTGACACGGAAGGGGACACCAACTTCTACATGGGTAAACGCTATGCCTGCCACTACTTCTTCCGCTACGAACTGCCCAAGCTCCAGGGCCTCGCGACAAGGTTGCAACAAAGCGATGGCCTGACGTTGTCCATGCAAGCGAAGTACTTCGAGGACTAACGCAAGGCGCGTCCCCTTTTCCTGTCAATTCCCGCGAACGAAGGCGGGAATCCAGAAGGCTGGGTATTGCAGGTTGATCGCTGTGAAATGTAGCAATTTCTCGCGCTAACATGAACGGAGTGTTTATCCATTGCTCCGTCAGCACATCTATCCCAAAAAAGAGATTGCCGCGTCGGCGAAGCCTCCTCGCAATGACGGGGAGTTATGTCGTAGTTAGCTTTAATACACCATCTGGGCCAAGCCCGATTGCCACGTCGCTATAATCGCAATGACAGAGAAAGTACACGTCATTGCGAGCGGAATGAAATGGAGCGCGGCAATCTCTTTTTTGGTATAGTCGACCTGTCGGGGCTACGGTGGTGTACTCCATGGAACGAAATAAATACTTTTATCGTAGCGCCCGTTTCATCACATCCGACATAGCCGCGTGGGCACCATGATGGACCCAGCACCAGGTGTGCCCATCGATAAAACCTTCTGCTTCCGCGGAGGCCGTGGGGATGTAGCCGGGTGCGGATTCGCCGTAGCCTGCCACCAACACCGTGCTATCCGGGCGTAGCGATTGCGCCTCCAGCTGAAAGCCTACAAAACTCTCCGCAGGCATGAGCAAGAACTGCGCCTTTCCAAAATCAACCATCCCCACATCAATGGTGTTGCCCTTCGCCTGTGCTGCGTGCCAGCTCAACCCCATGGCCGCCAGATTCCGGTTAAAAGTCTTGGCCTCTTTATTATCCAACACCGCGCGCTGCGCTTCTGCGGTAAACGCCTCCGTCTCGCGCATGGGGAGCTGCAAGATTTCATTGCGAAAGTTTATCTTCCGAAGTTTAAACCGCTCCGTAGTGTCCCAGGCCGCTTTCATCCCCGTATATAAACGCTCTGCCAACTTCGGGCGTTCGCTATCGCTACCGTCGTTGAATTTCCCCGCCACCACGTCTCCGCTACACCCTGAAAAATACAGATATTTCGCGTCGGGCACTTCGGCCTGCATATTCGCTCGTGCCATCCCCACGAAATCAGCCGACACCCCACCGCGCCCGTAATAACTCATGGGATGCACGGCGTAGGTGGACATAGCCGCTACGGGTTTTTCCCCATCCCAAAAGCTCAGGGTCTTGACCCAGGGGTCAATGGTACCTTCGGGTTGAGCGCGAAGGGATTCGTTGGCACAGGAACTGTTCCGATGAAACACGTCTTTGCCATTTTCATCCAGGACCCGACGATTAGACGTTACCCCCTCCACCTTCGCCTTGCCCACACCATAGTGCGTTACAGGCCTGGCCGTCGCCAACGACTCCTTCAACGCAGCTGCGCTACGGGCAATGCAATCCTGCACGAAAGGCACATCGCACAAACTTTTTTCCAGCCCCACTTCATCCAGCAATGCCTGCGCCGTGAAATCCGCTACTGGCGTATCATGCTGATGGATACACGCAAACAACACCCGCTCCTGCGTCGTACCCGCAGCCTCTGCCAGGGCCTCACGCCACGCATCATAAGCATCATTACGCACCTCGCACCAATCCAAAGACAACCACACCAGAGGTGCCCCTGCACCCAGCAACACAATGCCCTGCGCGGACAAGGGGTCCACTACTTCTTTGGCCGGGGCGATGCCACCGCCCATCAATGCATGACCCATTGGCACCGTCACATCCACTTCAAAGGTCGCCACATTAAATTTTGCTGCGTAGGAAAAAGAACTCGTGCAAAGAATTGCGATAGTGATGAATAAGCGAATCATGGGATTATCCTTTTGGGACTCTTCTCCAAAATAGAATTAAAAAACTTCAAATAGGTAGGACTATAAAATGTCCACCACGACTTTGCACAACACAAGGCCTCAACCTCACCCGTCATTGCGAGGCGCGAACGTAGTGAGCAACGCGGCAATCTGGCTTGGTCCTAATGATTGTACAGTCGCAGTCCTATCTCCGCCACCTACACCTTTCGGGCCAAGCGAGATTGCCACGCCTCGTTTACACTCGTCTCGCAATGACGTGCTTTTTTTAGACAAAGACAAGTTGGATACTTTATTTTGGGCAGCATTATTCCTTCGGGATTTTATTCAACGTGTAATAGGCCTTGCCGTGCCAGAGAGTCTCGCCGTTTTCAGCCTTCACACCGGGTGCGTGCAGCTCGTGGACATAGCCTTCGCGAAGACCAGGGACCACCAGGCGTACACTTTTCTTATCCGCCCCCAAGGTCACTGATTCCACCGCGAGGGTCTTTGTCTCCTGTTCCTCACACCCATAATCCTGATGCAGAAAATAGGTATAACTCGACAGCACATACGAATCCAGATCCAGGGCCGTTGCATCGTCTACAGCCTTGGTAAAGCGCACGGTAAACCCATCGGGCTGCGCCTCCATACTCAAGATTTCGAAGGGGGTCTTTCCTGTCCACACCAGTCGTTCAAATCCGTATGACGTATTGCCTGTGCTATTCCAGCCGCGGTTGGTCTCGCCCACAAACATGGAGCCATCCTTGCCCCAGGCCATACGCACCACCGCAGATTGGAGTCCTGACACAAAAGGAAAACATGCGCCCTGATATTCACCGTCTACCTTTTCCAGGAATACGCGATTCACCTGCGCCATGGTAAAGTCACCGACGAAGAGTTGCCCGGCAAAGGGGCCAAACTTTCCGCCTGTCTGGTCACATTGGATGTCGGTGGCGCTCATGCCCATCTTTCGATAGGGAAACCACACTGCGGGCAATCGAAAATCGGGCAGGGCCTTCACCGCATCGGGCAACAACAGCTTGGCAGGGACCGTGCCCGGATGCTTGAGGGGCGAACCGGGTCGATTCATATCCTTCAGCGAATCCGCATGACCATAATACACCCCCTTACGCAGATGGTGCAGCGAACCCGCAGGTACCCAATTACCCTGCTGGTCCGTATAAAACATATCGCCCGCGACATTCGCACCCAAACCACACGGCGAGCGCATACCTGCATTCATGGGGATAACATCGCCTGTTGCTTCGTCCACCACCACGCCCCAGCCCCGCCAGGGCGCGTCCTGTTTTACAACCGCCGGGCCGATGGTCTGGTTCAGGGTCACCCACAGACGACCTTGACCATCGCGCTTGGGGCCGTAGGCGTATTCGTGGTAATTCCCGGTGATGCCCCAGCCATCGGATACAGTGAGGTAGGCATCGATCACATCGTCCCCGTCCAAATCACGGAGGCGGGTGACTTCTGCGCGTTGGGTGGTGAGCAGGTCATCACCATCGACCATGAGACCCAATGGTTCGTGAAGGGCGTTGGCGATGCGTTTGAAGGCGATGTCCTTGGGCGGCTCGTCATAGGCGCCGTCCACCACCCACACCTCGCCCTTGCGTATGGCTGCGACGACACGCCCATCAGGCAAGACATCCATGCCACCCACTTCAAAAGCCAACCCTTCCGGCGTGGGTAGGGTGACGATGCGGTAAAAGTCGGATTGGTCGGCGAAAGAAACCGATGCAAGAGATAATAACACTGATACTAACAAGCTTCTCAGAAGAGCACTCGTTCCCATGCTCTGCGTGGGAATGCATACCCCGGAGCTCTGCTCCGGAAAACAGGCGCGTTCGACTAGCAATGTTACGGCCTCAGTCCCAATCCCTCTTCTCTTCATAGTTTCCGAGGCGGAGCCTCGGTATATGCATTCCCAAGCTGGAGCTTGGGAACGAAAAATGAATGAAAGTAACGTTCTTACCATGATATATACACCTCCACCGTTTCCATATTTTCTATAGTGTCCAGCCAGAACCAGGAATCTCCAGATGCAGCGACCATACCATTGATATAAAGCGCACTACTATCGGAACGGAACGCGAATCCAGCACCAACCCCATTTGGAAAACTGAATCTTCGCCGTATACCTTGTTTGTGGATGGATATTTTTTCGTCCACAGGGATAACCTGATTCCCGGCAGTTATGGTGTAATGAAACGTGGGCACTTTTTTCTCATCCAGGGTGTAGCCTTTAAAGCGATACCCGGCATCTTTACCCACCGTATCCGGCCAGGGTGCATCAGCATTGTCTAATACGGCAAAAGGCATCCCCACCATCAGCTCATGCACATCCTCGCCCAACGGCTCGGCAAAGGGTGAGAAACGATTGGCCCAAGTGGATTCTGCATCGATAAAGGCACCGCGCCATGCCATGGCGAGTCGTACATTCAACGCGTCGAAAGCGATATGTATCCCTTCGGGATAGCCCACCGCGATGGCGTGGGTACCCACGTTCTTCATGAAGGTACGCAGGACGATGGGGCGGTCCGTGGGCACCAGCGTGTAATCCTCATCCCCTTCCATCCCCACGGGCAACCGCGTCTGATCCAGTTCACGCAGGTAAATCCACAAGGCCTCGACCTGCTGCACCGCGTTACCGCCAAAGAGTTTGGTGAAGGTGCTCTTGTTGCCTTCGAAGAAGGATGGCATCCGCGTACCGGGACGGAGGCTCGGCGGGTCGAGCATATAGGCCATGAACCATCCCGGCTCCAGACGCTCCGTCGTGAGCGCCAAATCGATGGCAGGAATCCCCAGCGACTTCTCGCCCTGCAATCCATGACACGAAATACAGCTCAGCCCCTCCGTCCCCATCAACTCCCGACCATAGCGATTACGATGATGATGCAACAATCCCGTCACATCCATGGGCAATTTCTTTGGAAGCGTGTCCACTTCCTTGAACTGTTTCGCCAGCGTCGCCATGCGCCCTTCATCAAACTTGGGCATACGCGTTGCCATGTAAGGCCGCACGGTTTTACCCTCCACCATAATTTCATGCAAGCCCTTTGCCGTCAGCTTGGCCCCCACCCCCGTCAGGGTCGGCGGGATACGCCCCTCATCGCCCAACTCCGCATCTAACGTCACCGAAAAATAAGGGCGTCGCCCATCCTCGATACCGCCATAGCCATCGCGCTCATGACAGGCGAAACAATTCAACTCCGCCAGCGTCTCCAGAATTTCCGTACGCGTGTCCGGCGCTTCCGGTTCCGCCAGCGCCAACTGAATCGCCTCGCGCTGCTTGGCATTCAATCCATACCACGGCACACCCGTCTGAGGCTCCTCCGACATACAACCTGCCGACAACTTCCTTAATTGCTTCGGTGGTTCAACGGTACTTTGTCCCACGACCTTGCCGATGTCCCTTCGTGGTGTAATGTCCTCCTCATGGAACGCATCCAGGGTCAGGAGATAGGCGGATATTGCATCCACCTCCTCTTCAGTCAGCATTAGATTTCGAATATTATTGTGCTTATTCAGTCGTTCCTGAGATAGGGGAATACTGGGAATATGTGGTACTACTACTTCAATGACTTGCTGCTCAATTTCAGCAAAAGGATCATCCGTAACAGTATGTGTATTATTGGCTGACGCATGTTGTGGGCTGTGACAGGCCACGCATCCTACACGATGAAATAGCTTGTCCCCCTTTTCAATAAGTTCGGGTGCGCCTTGTTGTGCAGCGATTTTTATCTGTCTCCATGCAATCGTTTCCGTTCTTGCCGCCTTTTTCTCCCCTTCGCCATGGCACTGCATACACTGCAACGCCTTCATCAATACCCGGCCTTGCATCGCGGTGGGTTGCCCGTCTTTTTCAAGGAGACGTTCATAGCCCACCACCAACGGTGCGGCACAAGTAGTGCCTGCAAAAAGCAGAAACAGGGGTATAACAAGATATTTATGCACTATCCCGCGCGGCCTCCAGCAATTTAATCCAGGGACCGACGTAGTGGCCATTGTCATGGAAGGTGCGTCCACTCACCAGATTCCCATCCACAACACACGCTTCATTCACATAGGTACCGCCACAGACCTCCAGGTCGAACTGACACTTCGCCACGGTCGCCATGCGCCGTCCCTCTACACAACCCGCTCGCGCAGGAATCTCCACCCCATGACACACACTCGCAATGGGCTTGTTCTCTGCGAAAAAGTACTGCGTCATCTTGATAAGGTCAGGATGATCGCGGATGTATTCCGGCGCACGACCACCGGAGAACATTATCCCCGCATACTCCTCCGGCACCACATCTT
>CALAXS010000525.1 GCA_937895305.1 uncultured bacterium | reverse complement strand
TGCTAAGATGGCGGACTATGCCAGTAACGCGGAAGCACGTGGTATCCAGGTGATCATCGCGGGTGCTGGCGGTGCGGCACACCTTCCCGGCATGGTTGCAGCCCATACGACATTGCCTGTTCTCGGTGTCCCGGTACAGAGTCGTGCCCTGAGCGGTAAGGACTCTCTCCTCAGTATCGTTCAGATGCCCGCAGGTATTCCTGTGGGGACCCTCGCCATCGGCAAGGCCGGTGCGACCAATGCTGCCCTCCTCGCCGCGTCCATCATCGCCAACGCAGACCCGAAGGTAAACAAAGCGCTCAAGGAATTTCGTGCTGCACAAACCCGGCGTGTGCTGGAGGATGTGTTGCCATGCAACGAGTAATCCTGCCAGGTGGCACCATCGGCGTTCTGGGTAGTGGTCAGTTGGGCCGCATGTTTGCCCTCAAGGCCCGGCGTATGGGCTATCGCGTACATACCTATTCCCCCGATACCGACTCTCCCACGGGCCATGTGTCCGATGAGGAATGGGTAGGCCCGTACGAAGACATGGACCTGGTCCGTAACTTTGCAAAAAGGGTGGATGTAATCACCTACGAATTTGAAAATATACCCGGTGCTACCATAGAAAAAGCTGCTGAGTATGCGCCCGTGCGCCCCAATGATGCGGTGCTTCACACCGTACAAAACCGTCTGCGCGAAAAAACCTTTCTCGACAAGAACGGGTTTCCCTGTGCGCCCTACGCGGCTGTGCGTTCCCTCGATGAGTTGATGGCTGCACTTATCACCGTAGGATGTCCTGCCGTCTTGAAGACCGCCGGCTGGGGCTATGATGGCAAAGGCCAGGTGAAAATTAATCACGAGAGCGAAGCGGAAGCAGCCTGGAAAAAAGTAGAGGGTGCAGATTGTGTTCTCGAATCGTTCATCAACTTTAGCCACGAAGCTTCCGTCGTCGCAGCCCGTGATCTGGATGGTGAATTCAGCCACTTCGGCCTCATGGAAAATCAGCACGTGGATCATATCCTTGACGTAACGCTCTGCCCCGGACGACTACCCGAACACGTGGCCCATGAAGCCATCGAAATAACCCGGGGTATCGTCGAAGCTATCGACTTGGTGGGGGTGCTTTGCGTTGAGTTTTTTGTGAAGGAAAACCACAGTCTCCTCGTAAATGAAATCGCACCGCGTGTACACAACTCCGGTCATGTGACCTTCGATAATTGCACGACCAGCCAGTTCGAACAACAGCTCCGTGCTGTTTGTGGCCTGCCTCTGGGCGATGCCACCATTTTACGTCCCGCTGTTATGGTCAACCTCCTCGGTGATCTCTGGGCCAATGGTGAACCAGACTGGGCGGCCGCACTGGCTTTCCCCTCGGTGAAACTTCACCTTTATGGAAAGACCGAGGCGCGTCCCGGACGAAAAATGGGCCACCTTACCGCTATGGCCGATTCTATAGACGTAGCACTGGACCAGGCCCTCAAGGCACGTGAAGCCCTGACCGCTCAGCACTAAGTCGTTCGCAAAAGCGGAGGCCGTACAAATTCTCGTTCCCAAGCTCTGCTTGGGAATGCATATCCCGGGGCTCTGCTCCGGAAAACAAATGCGTTTGATCGGGATTGCGACGGTTCCACCCCGACTTGAATTAGGATTCATTACGCGGCGATTCCCGCCTCCGCGGGAATGCCATGTGAAGTTGAGGCCTACAGTTAACAAAATGGAAGCAACACCAGGAACATGAGCACCGCTTGGGATACACTCCTGGTCGCTATGGCCGGGACGATTGAAAAACACGACCTGTTATCTCCACAGCAATCTGTGTTGGTTGCGGTGTCTGGGGGTGCCGATTCCATGGCACTGCTTCATGGGCTTCATGCGCTGGGCTACCCGGTCCGTGTATTGCATATCGACCACTGCACCCGCGACGGCGCCAGTGCCGAAGACGCGGCCTTTGTCGAAGACGCAGCCCGGGCACTGGGCGTACCGTGCACCATCAAGGTGTGGAATGACAAGGGTAATGCGTCTGGTGATTCTTTCGAGATGGCAGCGCGCAAGTACCGCTATCAGTGTTACGTCGATACAGCCCATGTGGTAGAAGCGAAGGCCATCGCCACGGGGCATCACGCCGACGACCAGATTGAAACCCTGCTCATGCGTATACTTCGGGGTACCAGCCTCCAGGGCCTTACGGGTATACCCTATCAACGCAGGGCAGAAGATGTACTGGTGATTCGTCCCCTGCTGGATTGTTCCCGCAAAGACATTCAAGAGGCCCTCACTGAAAGAGGGATTGCCTGGCGTGAGGATGAAACTAACATCGATGCGAAATATCAGCGCAACAAAATCCGCCATGAACTGTTACCTTACCTGCGCGAAAATTACAATGCCAACGCGGATGAAGCCCTCTTGCGATTGAGCGACAACGTGCGTGATGATGCAGCGTTGCTGGAGCGGCTGGCTGATGATGCCTATGGGCAAAGTATCCATAAGGGCAAGGGCCTCCAGCGTGATGCCTTACGTGAACTTCCGGTATCGCTACAACGTCGTGTCGTCCTCAAGTGGACACGACACCTTGGGGCGAACCCGGACAAGGCACGCATCGACGACCTGATTGTCTTTATCGATTCCGGTAAAACCGGGACGCGTTTTGACCTGAGCAGCCATGTGCAACTTATCACGGATACGAGTACGGTTCAGGTCTATAAAAACAAATCTGCCGACGATGTGGAATCGGTTGAATTACATCCTGGGAGCACTGCCACTTTTCAGAACCGGAGCTACACCGCCACAACCCGGCCCTATGATGCTGAACTGGATCTAAAAGCATTTTGTGCTCCTCACCGCCAGGTTTTCGATGCCCGAAAAATTACCGGGACGCTCCAGTTGCGCACACGAAAGAAGGGCGACACCTTTACACCGCTGGGTATGGCGGGTACACGCAAATTGAAAGACGTACTCATGGACAAGCACATCCCCGTGCAGGATCGAGACGCACTACCCTTGCTCTGTGACGGGGCTGCCGTCTTGTGGATTGTGGGCCATCAGCCCGGTGCACAGGCCGCAGTCGATAAGGGCACCTCGCACCTGCTGACGGTGGAGGTTCATGATGAAACTGAGTAGTACCCCGCTCATCCCGGCGGATGCAATCCAGCAGCGCGTGTTGGAGCTGGCCCGGGACATTTCCATGGACTACGCGCAACTGGATGCTGTACTCCTGTGTGTCTTGAAGGGTGCGGCACCCTTCACCATGGATCTTTTTCATGCAATCGATCCCAACCCCTTCACCCTCGATTTTATTCGCGCGCAAAGTTATGCCGGTACAGCATCCAGTGGAGCCATCACCCTGCGCTACACCCCCGACGAAGTGCTCACCCACAGGCACGTGCTGCTGGTGGAAGACATCCTGGATACGGGACGTACACTCGATGTACTGGTGAAACACATCCAGGCTGAAAATCCGGCATCCCTTAAGATTTGTACCTTGCTGGATAAGCCATTGCGACGAATCATCCCGGCCACGGCGGACTATACGGGCTTCACCATTGACGATCATTTTGTGGTGGGGTATGGGCTAGATTACAACGAGCAGTACCGTGCGCTCCATGCGGTCTATTGTCTGGAAGAAGAATAAGCCTAAGTATCAGCCCACAATGTTCAGCAGCGTTTCCAGCATGCGATCTGCGACAGAGATGAGGCGGGCAGAGGCTTCAAAAGCGCGCTGATACTGGATGAGGTTGGTGACTTCCTCATCGATACTCACCCCGGAAGCTTCCTGGCGGCGGCCCTCGAAATCCTGTACAAAGGCTTCCTGAACCGATAATGAATCCAAGTTGGTCCGCGCATCGATACCCACTTCCACAATCACCGATTCGAAGAAGGCGTTGATGGTCTGGGTGTCGCCCGAAAGCAAATCAAGATCACGTACCTGCGCCATGAGTAACGCAGCAGTATTATCCCCCGTTTCCAACGGGTCCGTACTGAAACCAGAACTCACCAGAGCCGGGTTATCTACCAGTGCCTGATTCACACCGATGGTGCTGGCACTGTCCCCTGTAAAAAACGTATTCAAGCCCAGGCCCGTTAATGCACCTGCATCGTCGTTCGCAAAGTTAAAACTGAATCCCGCACCCGGGGTCACCTCAAAGGTTCCCGTCGTACTGTTATAGGTGGCACTCAGATTGGTAGCGCCATCAATCGCCGTGACCACATCGGCCAGCGTCGTCTGTCCTGCCAGAGGGCCTGTGGTGACAATAGGCACGGTCACCGTTTCCACCAGGGCGCCTGTGGCATCAAAAACCTGTACATCAAAGCTGCCGTCTTCCAGTGCGAAAGGCAGTCCTGCTGTATTCAATGCCACGGTATCACTGGTGACTGCGTTTGTGGTGCTGGCAGGGCCACTGTAATCTTCCAGGCCATTGCCCTGGGAATGTATATCGTTGATGCCCTCGATCAATGCACGGGCTATGGCGTCCATCTTGTCTTCTATATCGACCATGGCCACGTCGCGGGCATGCAATGTACCATACAACTCGCCATCCGTAATGGTTGCCGCTGCGCCATTATCCACAAACTGCACCCGCACGAGATCCGGCCGATCAGGATCAATGCTTGCATCCGGTACCGTCTCCAGTAACCGTGCCTTATCACCATTCACCAGCACATCACTGCCCAGCAACACATCGACAATACCGTTGTCCCGCTCGTTGTAACTTATGGCGACGATACCCGCCAACTCATCCAGCAGATTATCCCGGTCATCCCGTAAATCATTGGCAGGATTCCCCGAAATCTCTGCATCATGGATGGCATCGTTCAATTCTGCAATGCGCCCTGTGAGGGAGTTAATCCCCGGCACCGTATTCTTCACTTCTTCGTTCGCATTGGTACGCAGGGTTCGCAGCCGTTGCGCTACATCCCGCAAGGTACCGGATACAGCACCACCTTCCGACAACAGCGCCACCCGTACAGGCAAATTTTCCACGTTATTTGCGAAATCGTTGAGCGAATCAAAGAAGCTGTTCAGGCGACTCGAAAAACCATCCTCGCCCGGCTCCTGAAAAATATTCTCCAGTCGACTGAAGTAGGTTGCCTGAATCTCTGCATTGCCCAGGCCCGATACTTCCTGACGGTACACGGTATCCAGGAAGGCTTCCCGTAAGCGAAAGACGCCGGAGATGGCTGGACCCCGGCCTAACGCCCCATAGATCTTGTAATTGGGCAAGCGGGTGGTGACCTCTACCCGCTGGCGGGTAAAGCCGTCCTTGTTTACATTGGCGATATTGTGGCCCGTCACGTCCAACTGGACTTGAGCCACCTGCATTCCTGCACGGCCAATTTCTAATGCGCTGAATAATGTGCCCACCCGGGTGCACCCTCCACATTCACGTTAATGTACCGGACTCTTTATCGGTACAATACTCCATAAAGTTAATAGCAAGGCGTGTTCCAAGTTGCAGCAATATCGTTAAGTTGTTTTTATAGAACAGGTTACGGTAAATACATCATTAGGGCACACGCCTGAAACACTGCTACTTTTGCCCTCTAAGGCAGTAAATGCCGCCTCGCAGGGCCCCTTTTGCCGGGGGAATGGCCTGGATCGCTCCGAAGGGCATACTCTCCTTGGAATGGTTTTTATTGAATTGGTCATTATCCA
>CALAXS010000524.1 GCA_937895305.1 uncultured bacterium | reverse complement strand
TCCTAACGATTCACGTGGGGGAGGGGCAAGGTTCATATTCCTTTATTTATGGCGGGTCGCTTTGTAGAATGCCCTAAATCGAAAGGGAGAACTATGCTAAAGAAGTTGACGGGGTTTCTGGTATTGGTCGGGGTCGTATCAGGATTGGCCCATGGGGAGACCTGGCCGGATTTACCCGCAACGAATGCATCGGCCGAAATCCCCGCGCAGGAATGGGAACATGCATCAGGCCCACGTACCGTGATGGTCTATGTGTATTATCCCGGTGGAAGCCACGAGAGCATGGACGAAGAAACCGGGGTGATGCTGACATGTCACAACTGGGGTGGGATCATTGCGTGGGGTGCGCCCGACCCTGTACAGATAGCAGAGCGGTATAATGTGGTGGCCATCGCGTTGGACTATCTACAGAGTGGTACATACGACAGTTCGACTCAACCGCCCTATGACCATGGGTATCTGCAAGCACTCGATGCCTTGCGTGCACTATGGTGGGTCATGGATGGTCTTGAAAAGACGGGGGTGGACTACGCATCGGATCGGGTCTATGCCACTGGAGGTTCGGGCGGGGGGAATGTAGCACTCATGGCAAACAAGCTGGCACCGCGTAGCTTTGCCTGTGTTGTGGCCTTTTCGGCCATGCCTCGATTGACGGACGATGTGGCATTCGGTGAAGACAGCGGAAGTACCCTGAACGCGGGATACAGTCGCGATGCGTCGCATGAAAATTACTTGAGTCCTGCGGCCCAGGCTATACGCGACATAGGGAACGAAGAACATGCAAGGCAAATGAAATCCATGGGGAATAAGGCGAAGATGATCATCGTTCATGGTGCCAATGATGTGGTGTGTCTGACATCGGGTATGGATGATGTGGCCAAGAAGCTGAAGGGGGCGGGTCTGGATGTGCAGTATGAGCGAATTGATGAGGAGCGGGTAAAAGCCGAAGCAGTGTTTAAGAACACGGGCCATGGTATCGGCGATCGTACGCAGATGCTCTTTCACTTGGGGGATAAATACCTGAAACCGGGAAGTGCTGAACCGAAACGGTGTGTGGGGCCACGTGACCGGGATGCGAAAGACGCAGTGAAGTATTCTGTTCCGGGCGGTACATGGATTATAGACTATAGCAACGGGTATCCTGTAGGTCGATTTGAATAGAGTATGTTTCATCTTTGAAGTCCTTGCGAGAGCGAGATTGCCGCGTCGGCTCCGCCTCCTCGCAATGACGTGATTATTAGAGGCATCGATAAAACTTGCGTCATTGCGAGCGAAACGAAGTGAAGCGTGGCAATCCTTTGCCCGCATAGTCTGAGTGTAGTACTTTTTTACAGGGGAGAATTCCCGTTGACCGACCGCTGTCTATGTCCAGAAACCTTTTCCATTGGCGATGCACAATTCACGGCCAGTGAAGTGATTGCCTTGCTGGGAGAGTATGTATCGCCGGAGCGCAAGGTACGAATTGACGAAGTCATCGCAGAACGCAGCTATACCGTGGTCCCTGTTATGGAGGGCCTCTTCGACCGGGGCAATGTGAGCGCGGTGATACGCAGTGGCGAGTCCCTGGGGTTTCAGGCCATGCACATTATCGAGTCGTGCGAGTTTTTCAAAGAGGCGAAGCGGGTGACCCAGGGTGCGGACAAATGGCTGGATGTGCAACGCTGGGAAACGATGGTGCCATGCATCGAAGATCTGAAGGCCAAGGGCTACCGTATCCTCGCGACCCATTTCGAAGATGCCACACCCCTGGACGAAGTGGACTGGACCCAGCCTTCGGCGCTGGTTTTCGGGAATGAGAAAGACGGCGTGACCGACGAACTGCTGGAGATGGCTGATGAGCGCGTCACCATCCCCATGGCCGGCTTCAGCCAGAGCTTTAATATCTCCGTTGCTGCGGCGCTCTGTCTCTACCATATCCGTAATGCACGTATCGCGAAGCTCGGTCATCATGGCGACTTGACCGAAGTTGAGCAAGAACGTCTTCGCGCGGACTATTACATCAAGAGTATCGTCGCTGCAGAGCAGATATTGGAACGCAAGGGGCAAGATGGGGATAGAGAGTAGAGAGGGGAGTAACAATGAAACTTTTTCTGCGAATGTTACAGACCGTTTTCGCCTTTACACTGACCGGGGTGATTGTGGGCGGTGTGGTGATTAGCCTGACGTTCGTGATAAAGGAACATAATGGTCTTGGCTTTGTGCCACTATATGCTCCAGTTGGAGCAATATTTGGTGGAGTTGGCGGTGCACTTCTGGGTGTACTTTTGTTTTATCCCCTAAGAGAAGATTCGCTGTTGTTGTGCAGTTTGTTTACGGGTGGATTAACCAGCATACTTTCATTAGCAGCAGGTATTGCTGGCCACATCGGCTTTGCAGCTCTGTCAGTTCCTATATCAATACCCATTTCTTTTATTATGTGGTTTGGCCTGAAAGCACAACGAATGGATGCTGAATTACTAGAGAACGGAACACTCGACGACAAAGTGTAGCCCCTAACACATTATCGTCATCCCCGCGCAGGCGGGGATCCAGTACGTTGTAGAGACAATGGTGATGAGGCACCTGGATTCCCGCTTGCGCGGGAATGACGATAGTGCTGCGGAATTTATTTTTATAGCATGGGTTCGCCCAGATTCCCACGCAGAGCATGGGAACCAGTGGGCTAGAATTTATTTCCCTCGTTTCCATGCTCTGCGCTGATTACTACATCAAGAGCATCGTCGCTGCAGAACAGATATTGGAGCGCAAGGCAGTGCTGAAAAAGGGCTAGCTCAATACCAGTTTCAGGCTCTTCTGACTACCAGGGTACAGCACAACCCAGGAATGAATAGAACTGATTAATGCAGCTACTGAGATTATTGGCCAAAGGCTCTAGATTAATACTCAGTAGAAATCCGACAATGGGCATCAGCAGCGTGTTTACCACGACGTTAAAAATTTCACACACAATTCATTCTCCTTTATAGGTGGGTTACCCTGCTACTCCCTATGATTGCAGAGAACGACATCGTAATGGATTGAATGCGAAAGTTCAAACCCGACCCATGTACCCGGAATTTAGCACACCAGAATGCTGAAAAAGAGGGCATTGATCCAGTCCATGACATAGGTCGCCATAGAATCCAGCCCGATACCGCTGAGTAAATTTGCCAAGGGAATGACGATAAGCCCTCTAAAGGCACCTACAATTGCACACATGGATATATACTCCTTTTGTTCTTGTAGCGACTTCAGTAACTGTGGCTATGGTACAACAAAGCCGAAAAAGAGCCAAGGATATTTTTTAATTGTCATTTCTGCGCAGGGGTGACAAGAAGGTGTAACTCGTCACCACAATTGGACGTTTGTATACCGTTAGAGAGATTCCCGGTTGAGGCCAGGAATTGTAGTGGGGTGTACCTATAGTTTCTTTTGAAGCCTGCTCAATTACTTGAATAGGCGTGCGTCGTGTCTTTGCGTCGGGCCAGTTCGCTGGTGTATTGACAACCCAGGGTATCCGCGTGTTCCGCCATCCATTCGCTGAGGCGTGTAGGGCCTGCTGCTGCGGAATCCACATGGAGAAGGTCTGCCATGAGCCCATCGATTTCAGCACGGGTAATCATCACATCGCCCACCATCTTGCCCAGTAGCCACCCGGTCCAATAGCCCACGGCCGGGGGCACGCTGATGACCGGGCGTTGCTTACCGATTGCCTTCCCCACGGCCTTGGCAAGTTCCCGGTAGGTATAGGCTTCCGGGCCAATAGCATCGATAATGGCATTGTTCCGGCTGGCACCCTGTTCCACTGCAAGGGCCGCCATGTCGTCCACGTGAATAGGCTGGAGACGGTAGTTGCCATCGCCAAAGATGCCGAATACAGGTAAGTGGCGCAAGGCCCAGGCGATGTTATTGATGAGTATGTCTTCCTTGCCAAAGAGGACCGTGGGCCGCAGGATAGCGTGGGAGACACCGGTGTCCTTTAGGGCCTCTTCCAGGACTGCCTTGGATCGGAAATACTCCAGGGGTGAGTCCAGCGACGGGTTGGTGATGCTGAAATGAACAATGCGCCCTACCCCTGCGGTTTTGGCCGCCTCGAAGAGCTTGATGGTGTTCGCCACTGCGTCGCACTGTTTGAAGAGCTTGTGGTTAAAGCGTACCCAGTAGGTGTTGTAGAGGACCGATACCCCTTCCAGCGACGTGGCCAGGACCGCCGGGTCATCGAAATTGAAGGGCTTGGCCGGGACCTGGCCCTGGAAAGCATTTTCCCGGTCCAGTGAATTGGTCAGGGTAATGACCCGCTCGCCACGCTCCAAGAGCCGCTTGGCTATGTACTTACCCGAATACCCGAATGCTCCCGTAACGGCATGGATAGCTTGTTGCATGACGACACCTCATAGATTTGTTTGTTATAGGTGAAATACAAGGCGGTGCGAAAAAGTTCCCGGATAGGGACTGAAAAGAGGGGAGCGGGGAAGCTCACGCAAAGACGCGAAGGCGCAAAGGGGAAGGGCAGGGAAGAAGTCTTACACAGTTAAATCGATTGAACAGTAAGGATAAAATATTCACTCCACTTGTCATTCCCGGCCCCGACCGGGAATCCCCCTAACAGTATCCCAGCCTACAGTCACAGCGAGAATATTTAACTCCACAATGTCCGCAGAAGCGGATCATATGCATTCCCACGCAGAGCATGGGAACGAGGGGGGAGGGGAAATTTCCAGGTCTTGTGCCGGATTGCTATGGTTTTGAATCTCGACCTAAGCTAAGCATGGTGACGGGGAGCCTCCTGACGGTAGCACCGCAGGCAAAAGCACTGGGGTGACAAGATGTGGAACATGACCCCCACATAAAAACGCGACAACAGACCCGGTGGTCCATCGTCGCGTTTGAAGATTGATTCTATTGTGGGGAGCGAATCAGGTGCGGTGCTTGGGCTTTACGCGGGCAGCTTTACCGACGCGGTCGCGGAGGTAGTAGAGTTTCGCGCGGCGGGCTGCGCCTTCGCGGGCCACTTCTACTTTCTCGATGCGGGGTGAGTGGAGGGGGAACACGCGTTCCACGCCTTCCTTGTTGGCGATGCGACGTACGGTAAAGGTGGCTTCGGGGCTTTCAGCGCCTGCACGGGCAATAACTATGCCCTCGAAGATCTGTACACGTTCTTTTTCGCCTTCAACGATGCGGTAGTGAACACGTACAGTGTCACCTACGTTGAACTTGGGGATGTCATCGCCAGTTTTGGCGTGCTTTTTTGCATATTCTTCTACGAGATTCATGGTTGTATCTCCTTTTCCGTCCTTGAGCGCTCTGCCTCAAGTTCGGCGAGCAATTCGTTATCTTCTTTTGTTAATACCAGTTTATCTATCAAATCGGGTCGCCGTTGTAGGGTGACCCGCAATGCTTCTTTTCTGCGCCAGCGCCGTATGGCCTCATGGTGGCCACTCATCAATACGTCCGGCACGGACATTTCACGAAACGTCTGGGGGCGCGTGTACTGGGCAATGCCGAGGAGTCCGTTGAAGAAGGAGTCGGTTTCTACCGATTCCCAATCTCCAATGACGCCGGGGAGCATACGGCTGATGGCTTCGATGAGGACCAGTGCCGGGACTTCGCCTCCACTGAGGACGTAGTCGCCGATGCTGACTTCGTCTGTAACGATGCCTTCAACCACCCGTTCATCCACCCCTTCGTAACGGGAACAGAGGAGGACCAGGTCCTTTTCCTGAGCCAGTTCCTTTACGAGGTCCTGGTCCAGTCTCCGTCCGCGAGGCGACAGGTGAATGACGCGCTTGAGCGAGTTTCTATCTTTTAAACTTTCAATGGCTGCAAAGAGGGGTTCACATTTCATGACCATACCTGCGCCCCCGCCATAAGGCGTGTCGTCCACCGTACGGTGTCGATCCTGGGTAAAGTCCCGGGGATTCGTCAAGACAATCTCGAGAAGTTCCTCTTCGATGGCCTTGCCCAGCAGACTTTCCTTGAGCACGGGTTCGAGGATTTCGGGGAACAGGGTGAGCACATCAATGCGCATACCTTATTCCTCCACGGCGTAGGGCGCATAATCACCCAGGGTGAGTGTGCGTTTCTCTACGTCCAAATCCTGAACGACCTGATCAATGGCCGGGAGTACCAGCCGTTTTCCGTCTTCGCATTCAACTGTAAATGCCCCATTATGAGGCGATGTATATATCTGACCGATGGTGCCCAAAAGGGTGCCGTCAGTGGTGTACACGGTCATGCCGGGCCAGCGCAGGAAAGTCTCGTTACTGCTGAGATAGTCCTCTGCTTCCACAGCTTCCAGTACAACATGCCCGTTCAAGAGCAATCGCACCGTGTCCCGGGGTACGCCTGGAGCCAGTATTATGGCCACATCAGCAGCACCCTGAACCGCTACTACTTTACAACGTTCAATTTTTCCACCCGGTTGTCGGACATGGAGCCATTCGATAGCGTCCAGACAACCTTCAAAACCATCCAGGGGGCGTACGCGCACTTCCCGCTTAACGGGATTAACGGTGCGCACCGAACCTATATCGACCCAGGAGGTGCTCATCCTATTCTCCGGAACTGAACCCGAGGGTTCTTATTCAACGATATCCAGGTTGACTTCAGTTTCTGCCTTGGCAGCAGCGGCACTCAAGAGGGTGCGCATCGCTTTCGCGGTGCGACCATTACGCCCAATCACCCGACCCATATCATCTTCATGCACCCGGAGTTCAAAGTTCTGGCCTTCTTCGTCTTCGACGCAGGTGACCTGAACATCGTCCGGATGTTCCACGAGTTTCTTTGCGATCATTTCGACCAAGTCTTGCATGTGCAGTTACTCAGCTTTCTCTTCTTCAGCGGGGGCTTCTTCTACAGCAGGCGCTTCCTCTACGGGAGCCTCTTCTGCAGCATCCGCAGTCGCTTCTTCACCTTCGGCTTCAGCAGCTACTTCTACAGCAGGTGCTTCTTCCTTGGGTTCAGGGGGAGCGTTGTAGCCTTTGTTTTCGACAACACCCGCGGTCTGACGTGCGATGTTTTCGCCCTCTTCCGGCGTAGTGCCTTCAGAAAAGTGCTTCATCACGCCCAGTTTTTTCAGGACGGACTTGGCGGTATCAGAAGGCTGTGCGCCTTTGTTGAGCCAGTGCAATGCTTTGGTGACGTCTACTTCGGACACGGGCTCAGGCCGTGCACAGGGGTGGTATACCCCAAGAAAGTCGATTTGTTGACCGCGTGTGCGTGATCGTTGGTCCATTACTACAATGCGGTAGTAAGGCTCCTTGTGACGCCCACCACGTGCCATCCGGATTACGGTTGCC
>CALAXS010000523.1 GCA_937895305.1 uncultured bacterium | reverse complement strand
GAAAATAACGCATTGATGCTCTAAGCAGTAGTATAATTATCATTCCCCTCGTTCCCATGCTCTGCGTGGGAATGCATACCCCGGGGCTCTGCCTCGGAAAGTGGGCGCGTTCGACTTTGAATGCTACTGCCTCAGTCCCGACTTGGGTTAAGCAGGAAAACGCGGATATTCCTGCCTGCGCAGGAATGAAAGGGTGTATAGTTTTTTGTGAAGTGACATAGGCAAAGTGCTAAAAAATGGTAACGACAATGAAAGTAGCGAATGGATAAGCAGTCCCACCCCTTCAGAGGTCCCCTTCAATTTGAAGAAGCCTATATGGAACGGGTCTGGGGCGGGGATAAGATGGCCAGGATTCTGGGCAAGGACACCCCAAAAGGCAAAACTATCGGCGAATCCTGGATGATTGCCCATCACGCGCAACACACTAGTGTGGTGGCCCATGGACCGCTACAGGGGCAGACCCTGGGGCAACTCATTGCACAAGACAAAGCGGCATTGCTCGGTTCACGTCCCAGGCTGACCCGGCACGGACAATTCCCATTGCTCCTTAAAATTCTGGATGCGGCGTCGCCCTTGTCGGTGCAGGTTCACCCGGACGATGCGGCTGCGATTCGACTCAACGAACCCGATGTCGGGAAAACAGAAATGTGGCAGGTCCTACATGGGGACGCAGACAGTGAATTGATTTGTGGATTGCAGCCCGGTGTGGATGCAGAACAGTTCCGGGCGGCCATTGAAAACGAAACGGTGGGAGATTTACTGAATCGATTTCCCGCACCCGCAGGGACCGCTGTTTTTCTACCCGCAGGCACCGTGCATGCCATTGGCTCCAACTTGCTCATCGCAGAGATTCAGCAGAATAGTGACTTGACCTATCGGGTTTATGACTGGGGACGTGTAGGACTGGATGGCAAGCCACGGGATCTTCATATCGAAAAGGCGTGTGCAGTCACCCGGTTTGAGGATGGGCATACCGGCGCTACAACGCCCTTGGGTTTTAAACAGGATGGTGCTGAGATAAAGGTGTTGGCGGTATGCGAGCACTTCGCAGCGGCGCACCTGAGTCTAACGGGAACCCTGTGCCGTACCATCAACGGGGAGAGCTTCCATATCCTGTTATGTGAATCCGGCACTTTATCCGTTGCTTGTCTGGAGCAGGATGTACACCTTTCACCTGGTAACGCGGTACTCATACCGGGCAGTGCCCCTGACTTCCAAATCCAGGGTACGGGCTGCCTCCTGGATTACTATGTACCGGATCTCCAGCAAGACATCGTGGCCCCGCTGTTAGAGGTCGGACATGCACCCGCTGCCATTCTGGCGCTGGGCGGTTGTGAAAGCACCAACGCACTGCGTGGTTTGCTCTAGCGTTCGTTCCATTATGGACCGCTCTGCGTATTTTCCACTATCCAGGACCACTTACCCTATGTATAGTGGAAAAATTGAATGTTTTGATACTGGAACCCATTAGCCTGAACAGGGGAAGGAACGGTTTATGCATCCACATGATGATGCTACTTATGTGTTCCGGTGCCTGTCAGGAGATGTGGACGCATTTGAAGTGTTGGTCAGACGTTATCAAGCGGCCGTTTATGCCACTGCGTATTATTATGCGGGTCGTTACGGCGCAGCGGAAGATATAGCACAAGAGTCGTTCTGGGCAGCCTACAGGAGTCTTGCACATTTACGTGCTCCCGAAAAATTCGGAGCCTGGTTAAAAGAGATCACTACCCGTACAGCGGCCAACTGGCTGCGGCGGAATGGTCCGCGACTTAACCATGAGACGCCGTTGCCCCATCGAAGAACCATTTCATTTGAAGATGCCCGACAGGGACCGGAAGGAAGACTGGAACGAAAAGAGACACATGCACGCGTGCGTAATGCGATTGACGCATTGCCTGAACGCTATCGATTGCCTGTGGTGCTGCGTTACCTGCAAGAATTAAGTTACGACGAGATAAGCCAATTTACTGGAGAATCCTGCGATGAAATTCGTGGCATACTCCATCGCGCTGCGAAGCAGCTTCGGGAAATACTGTCCGACGAATCAGAAGGAGATGCCCAGTGGCATCAAACACGCAAATAGATCATTTGGTGCAAGCCTATATTGATGGTGAGTTAACACCATCAGAACAGGCTCGCTTCGAAAAGGAATTGCAGGATTCATCCTCCTTGCGCCGGGCTGTGAAAGAGCAGCGCGAAACGACGGCCTTGCTTTTTGAGGCCTATGGTGAAGCACGGCTAAAGCATGATCTTCGCGATGGTATCATGGCCCACCTGCCCGAGATTAACCACGAGCGTCTGGTGCAGGAGGTCAACTATAGGGCAAAGCACCCGGAGAATCCCTTGCGATGGATGCGTTATCTCATTCCGGCACTGGTGCCTCTGGTGCTGATTGCAATTGGTTTTATGCTTTATGCGTCCTGGCCCGATCCCCAGGCACCAACTGGAAAAATCATCGGAGTTGTAGCAGCAAAAGATGGGCGTTTCAAGCGGGTGGTGAGCGAAGATAAGAAATTACAAAATGCTTCGTTACGTAGTGAAGTTCGTGTTGGACAACGGTATCGCACCCTCGAAGACAGTCGTGCCATGTTTACCCTTGCAGGGGGGACATCCATCAAGCTAGCCTCTGAATCCGAAATCACCATTTTGGGCGAACGTCATGTGGAAGTACATTCCGGTCGCATCTGGCTGGAAGTGGGTAAAGATGGACGCCTGTTCCAGGCGACCTTGCCCACCGGTAAAGCCACCGTTTTCGGTACCGTTTTCCAAATCAATGTACGCAATGACGATACCCTGGTTACCCTCCAGGAAGGGGAAGTGACGGTCCAGAACAAAAATGCTTTTTGGGATCTGGAACCCAATGAACAGGTTGCCTTGTCTCAATCGCACGGTCCTCTGTTGCCCAGAGTTGTGGATACAAACATCCTCATGTCCTGGGCAGAAGGTATCGCGCCGGACCCACAGTCCCAGGAAATTTTCTCACGCATTATTCCTGATGCGCAGAAAAAAGTGGTGAGTCATGCCCAGCCCGTATGGCGTTGTGATACCCGGAACCGACCGGAACCCACAGCGATTACCTTTAGTTGGGTCAGCGAACAAAATTTAAAAGGTCATTGTGGTTATGAAGTCTATGTGTATGACGAGACCATGCGTCCCCTGTTCTTGCTCAATGCGATTCCGGGTGCTGTGCTGGATGCCGGGAACAATAAGGAAGGCCTGAAAAGCTTCCACGTGGATATACCGGAAACCCAGTCGCTGGTTGATCGTGTGGTTAATATACGACTGGTCCCCGATTATAGTGCGGGCCATGTACATACAACATTTACCGAAGTAACAGCAGTAGGCTTTTAATGATGCAAAACGGCTATACCCCAAATAAATCGCTCACAAAGAGGAACGGGCTCAGGGATCACGCGCTTGGGATTCTGCCTCACGTCACTCCTTCCCCAAGAGTACCTGTAGCCCGGTTCCCTATTCCCGTTCCTCTTTCCTTATACCGCCCTCAACCGGAGCGGGCCCACGGAATCATGTTGCCTCACGTCACATATTTCCATTCAAAGTCTGAGTTCTCAGACCCACGTGGACCCGTTCCGCAAATTTTTTCCGTTATATAATAAAGTGCCAAGCTTTATGACGGTTGGTGGCACCCACCGGATTCGGTGGGTGCCACAAATTATTTAACTACAATAGTTTACGCGGAAGAGTAGCAATGGCAAAAATATTTAGTTGCGCCTAAATAATATATTTGGTATAATTCATTTATATGAATTTCTATTAAGCCCTACGGCTTGGAGTGCATACTATGAATCTGCGTAAATTAATGCCCCTACTATTTTCATCACTTCTGCTCATCGTTGTGCTTGGACCGGGCTGTAGCTCATCTGAACCAGTTGTGTCGAGTGGTGCTCCAGGGGCGGAGGCACCCCTCAAGGTTACCTGCACCATTGGCATGATCACCGATGTGACTAGGGTAATCGGTGGAGCGCAAGTTGTAGTTACCGGGCTTATGGGGCCTGGTGTTGATCCCCATTTGTACAAGGCGACCCAGGGCGATCTAGCCCGACTTAATGATGCAGATGTAATTTACTACAACGGTCTTCATCTGGAAGGACGCATGGCCGATACCCTGGTGAAATTTGCACGGCGTGTGCCCACGCTACAGGTCACCGAAAGTATCCCTGAAAACCTGCTTCATGAGCCCCCTGAATTTCAAGGGCAGTACGATCCCCATGTCTGGTTTGATGTGTCGCTATGGCGCTACGTTGCCGAGCGGATTCTGGAGGATCTCATCGAACGTCGCCCTCAACACGAAGCGGAACTTCGTGCCAATGCGGTAGCCTATCTGGCTGAAATGGACGCACTCCATCGCTATGCGCAGGAAACCCTGCAGACCATCCCGGAGGAAGCGCGGATTCTGGTAACAGCCCACGATGCTTTTGGCTACTTCGGCGAAGCTTACGGTATGGAGGTCATGGGTATCCAGGGTATCAGCACCGCATCTGAATATGGCCTCCAGGATCTGGAGCGGCTCATAGAAATCCTTGTGGAGCGTAAGGTGCAGGCCGTCTTTGTGGAATCTTCCGTATCCCCAAAATCGATTGAAGCACTCATCACTGGCGTACAGGCCAAGGGCCATGATCTCAAGCTGGGGGGGGAGCTTTTCTCCGATGCCATGGGTGCAAGTGGTAGTGCCGAAGGCACCTATTTGGGTATGGTGCGCC
>CALAXS010000522.1 GCA_937895305.1 uncultured bacterium | reverse complement strand
AATTCGAGGTGGGGCCCTTGCCCCGCCTTTTCTATGCCCATGACCCAGACCTCCCCCAATACCCTCGTTATTCTAGGCCCCACCGCCAGCGGTAAAACCACTCTCGGCATACAACTCGCCCGTACCCTCGGCGGCGAAATACTCAGTGCCGATTCTCGCCAGGTCTACAAAGGTCTCGACATCGGTTCCGGAAAAGACCTCTCCGAATACAATGAAGGCGGCAGCCCCGTCCCCTACCACCTCATTGACATCGTAACCCTCGAAGAAGAATACAACCTCTTCCGTTTTCAACAAGACTGCTACGCCGCCTGGTCCCATATCCACAAACGCGGCCCCCTCCCCATCATCGTGGGTGGTACGGGACTCTACCTCGAAGCCGTCCTCCAGGGCTACCGCATGGTTGATGCCCCGGCAAATCCTGCATTACGTGAAGAACTCAACAACCTCGATGAAGTGGCGCTACTAAAACAACTAAAGCGCGCAAAGCCCAATCTCCACAACCAGACCGATACCCTGGATCGGGACCGCACCATACGCGCCATCGAGATTGCCGTCTATAGCGAAAAACATCCCCCACCACCCGCACCCGACATTCGTCCCCAGGTCCTCGGCATCCAATGGGATCGCACTATCCTCCGCCAGCGAATCACCATCCGACTGAAAGAACGTATGGACAACGGCCTCATCGAAGAAGTGGAGGCGCTCCACGCTACAGGCTACTCCTGGGAACGCCTCGAATTCCTCGGCCTCGAATACCGATTCATCAGCCAGCTCCTCCAAGGCAAAATCAACAACAAAAACGACTGCACCCAAAAACTCAACGCTGCCATCCACCAATTCGCCAAGCGACAAGAAACCTGGTTCCGACGCATGGAACGCAAAGGTACAAAAATACACTGGGTATCCGAAGGCGCATTGCCCCTGGCCCTCGCACAACTACGAGGAACCGAATGAGTAAAAATACCACGCACATCAAATCATTCGGACCAAGAGATTGCCACACCTCGCTCCACTCGGTTCGCAATGACGCGACTATACACGTCATTGCGAGGAGGCTCCGCCGACGCGGCAATCTCTTGCTCGCAACAACTCACCCCATTAAGAACAACGAGCAAAGCCACATTGTTGGATACTGCGAATGAGTAAAGCCATTCAACGTTACCTCGACAAGCGCACAGACTTTAGCACTTGGCCCATGGAAGGGGCCTTTACCCACCCATGCAAATCCATCATCGTCATTCCTGCCCTCGGCGAATATCCCGGTGTCCTGAACACCCTCAACGACCTCGCTGCATGCAAAGACGCTTCTGAAACTCTGGTCATCATCGTCGTAAATAACCACGATACAGACCATGCTGTATCCACCGATATACAAGCGAACCAACAAACATTGAGCGCACTGCAGGCATGGGACCAGGCTACCCTCGCCATCGCATGGATTGATGCATCATCATCCGGTCAGGAATTCCCCCCGAAAGAAGGCGTGGGCCTGGCCCGTAAACTCGGGATGGACTGGGCACTAAAACTCCTCCACTACCAGGGTCACACCAACGCCCCCATCATCTGCCTCGATGCCGATACCCGCGTTGACCCGGACTATCTCACTGCACTCCATGCGTTTTTCGACGCACCGGGGCGCTGGGCAGGCATTCTCCCCTACGCACATCCCATGGAAGGCACAGCCTCCGAACAAGCCGCCATCCTCTGCTACGAATTCTTTCTCCGCTACCATGCCCTCAGCCTCCAATGGGCAGGCTCCCCCTACGGCTACCACGCCATCGGCTCCGCCATGGCCTGCACCATCGAAGCCTATGTCGCAATCTCAGGCATGAACCGTCGCCAGGCCGGGGAAGACTTCTACTTCCTCCAACAACTCACCAAAACGGGCAAAGTCGAACGCGTCCCCGGCACCACCGTCCATCCCTCCGGCCGTGCGTCCCACCGTGTGCCCTTCGGCACAGGACGTCGCGTCCAGCGCTTTCTCGACGCAGAACAAGACGAATACCGCCTCTACCATCCCGAATCCTACGCCATACTCCGACAGTGGCTCGCAACAGCACAAAAACACATAGACCGCTCAGGCGAAGCCCTCCTCGCAAACGCCCACGCCATCCACCCGGAACTCGCCACCTTCCTTACCACCCAACAATTTGCCCCCGCCTGGGGCAAAATTCAGGCACAATCAAAAAACAAGGACCAGCTAACCCGACACTTCCACCGCTGCTTCGACGGCTTCCGCACCCTCAAACTCATCCACCACCTCCGCGACACCACCCACCCCGATGCACCCATGTTCGAGGCCATCAGGACCCTGTTAAAACGACTGGATGAATCCCCTGCTGTGCAGACAGACAACAACCTGAACCAGGATTTAACAGCCCAGACTGCCTTGCTCAACCAACTTCGCAAGCTATAAGCATTCCCTCGTTCCCATGCTCCGCGTGGGAACGCATACACCGGGGCTCTGCCTCGGAAATCACCACGCTACACTTCATTTCGCTCGCGATGACAGGGTGCTTAGGCGATCTCTCTTTACACGATGGCTAATCCCAAGTGTTAAAGACGCAACACCCAATCAATCTCCCTCCCTGCTTGCACCCTGCCCCGAGATGGGATACACTCTTATGTCCCCTGCCACAAGGGCTAAATCCTGTAGGATATAGCAGTTCCCGTGTGCAGCGGAACAGGAGTACAGGTTTATTATGGTCACATTGGACGAGGTACGGCGCAAGCTCGGGCCCGGCGTAGAATTCCACTGCAAGCACTTCCACGTGCAGCCCGGTGCCCACATGGCCCTCTGGGGTCCCAGCGGCTGCGGAAAAAGCACCCTCCTCAACCTCATCTCCGGCCTGCTCCGCCCCGACAGTGGCTCCATTTCCGTGGACGGCCTCGACCTCATCAAACTCAGCGAAGGCGAACTGGACCGGTTTCGCGGCGAACACCTCGGCTTCGTTTTCCAGACCTTCAACTTGCTCGCGCCTTTCACCGCCCTCCAGAACGTTATGCTGGGCATGCGCTTCAGCGACACCATTCCCGACAAGGAATGGAAGGACCGCGCCACCCACATCCTCGAACGCGTGGGCCTCGCCCATCGCATTCACGCCAAGCCCAAAACCATGAGCGTAGGCGAGCAGCAACGCGTGGCCATTGCCCGCGCCCTCGCCAACAAGCAAAAACTCATTGTGGCCGACGAACCCACCGGCAGCCTCGACCCGAAAAACGCCGCAGCCACCATGGACCTCCTCCTCGAAATGTGTACCGAAGAAAAAGTCACCCTCCTCATGGTGACCCATGACCGACCCACCGCCGAACGCCTTCCCGAAGTCTTCGACTGCCTCGGTCTCGTCTCGGAGGTAGAACGATGAGCATCTGGCACATCGCCTGGTCCTACCTCTGGAACCGGAAACTCACCACCGTCCTCACCATCCTCTCCGTCGGTCTCGCCGTGGGCCTCATCTCCGCCGTGCTTACCCTCCGTGCTGAAACCCAAAAACGTTTTGAAGAAGAAGGCCAGGCCTTCGACTACGTCATCGGCGCCAACGGCAGTCGCCTCCAGCTCGTACTCAGCAGCGTCTACTTCATGGACAGCCCCGTGGGCAACATCAAGTACAGCGACTACCTCAAATTTAAAAACGACACCGAGTACGTTGCTGCCGCATTCCCCATCAGCATGGGCGATTCCTACCAGGGCTTCCGCATCATCGGCACCACCCGCAGCCTCATGAACCACACCTGGAAACATCCCGTCACCGAAGAAGAAAAATCACCCTATGCCCTCTCCGAGGGGCAGTACTTCGAAAAACCCATGGAAGCGGTGGTTGGCTACTCCGCCGCAATACACGGCAACCTTAAAGTGGGCCAAACCTTCGTGGGTAACCATGGCATGATCGAACTGCCCGATTCCCTCAAACTCGAAGACCACGCCAACATGCCCTACACCGTCGTCGGTATCCTCGCGCCCTCCAACTCACCCTTTGACAACGCCATCTACGTCACCCTCGACTCTGTATGGAATGCCCACGCTGACCATGATGATGAAGCAGATACCCATGTAGAAGAAGCGGATACACACGACCATGATGCAGATCATACCCACGATCACAACCATGACCATGGAGAAGAAGAATCCCTCACAGACGAATTTCATGCAGCACCCGATGCTGAAGTCACCGCCGTACTCATCCAGTTCCACAGCCCGGCCTACCGCCTCCAATACCGGGAACACCTCGACGAACTGGGCTCCTACAACGGTGCCGTGCCCATCGACGAAATCGCCATCTTCTTCGAGAAAATCCTCAAACCTGCCAAAGCCATGATGATGGCCGTAGGCTATCTCGTCGTCGTCATCTCCGCACTCAGCATCCTCATCGGCCTCTACCTCTCCATCCTCCAACGCAAACGCGACCTCGCCATCATGCGCGCCCTCGGCGCATCAGCCTACGAAATCTTCGGTGCCGTACTTATCGAGGCCTTCCTCGTCACCATTCTCGGCATCATCAGCGGCTGGTTCATCGGCCAGACCATCACCGCCATGGTCGGCATCGTCCTCGCCCGTGATTACGGATTCGTCATTACCCCCTTCGGGATAACTTTTGAAGAAATCAACGCCTTCTGCACCGTTGGACTCGTCGGCCTCATCGCCGGTATCCTCCCCGCATGGCAGGCCTACAACACCGATATCGCCGACGACCTCGCCGATCGGTAACCGGTAGCACCGGTTTGCAATAGGAAGTCGCACTTGTCCAATATAAAAGCAAACACACTCCCGATAGGACTGAGAATAAATAAAAACTGCCATATTTCAATAGCAAGACTTCAGCTTAACACGTCATTGCGAGACGAGCGCAAGCGAGACGTGGCAATGACGTGGTATATTAAGTTTGATTTTATTATATTTTTGTCAGCAATATAGGAAGTTAAGGAATTAGCATGCGACGTCGCGTTAAAAGAGACCTCATCGCCCTCGGCGGTGTCATTATTGTAGTGGCCGCCATCGCCTTCATGAACTACAACCTCAGCCGTGCCGATCTCTGGAAAAAGTACGAGACCATGCGTATGGCCGCCGAACGGACACGGGATAGCATGGGGCTGCCCTTATTACCCTGGCGCAAGCTCATGGACACTTCAGGCTCCCTCCGCAGTGGTGCAAAATTTCAACAGGAAGTCCTCGACCTCGATGGGCAGCATGTAGACCTCATCGCTTTCATGGTACCCCTTAACCAGTTCCGCAACATGACAGAGTTTCTCGTCCTGCCCGTGCCTATCGAATGCTACTTCTGCCGCATGCCCCCCGCCAGTGATGTGGTCTATGTAAAAATGAAAGAAGGCGAAACAGTCGACTACGTCTATAACGAACCCGTACTCATTAACGGACGCATCACCCTCCACGGTGAACCAGGCACCAAGTTCTTCTATCGGATTGAAGAAGCCACCCTCGACGCAGGAGATCCTTCCGCACCACTCACCCAAAGAGAAATCCCCCCCGAGCACACAGCCGCACCTTCCGAGCATCAAAAAACCGAAGACGATCTCGATCCCGGTTTCGACCCCCCCACTGGTAAAGGGGTTGAATAAATAACCATGCCCTTTGTCGCCCCTGCGTAGGCAGGGGCCTCCACGTCGGTTTACTATCTGTAAATCTGGTACTTATGGCCCACAACCTACAGTAAACTCCACGCTCAACCGACCGCCAGGCAACGAACCTGATTGCAAGCAGACGCTTCCTGCGGATAGAATACCACTTCACCCAAACCCAGGAAGCGCGACACCATGCCCCAAAGCCAGACCATACTCATCACCGGCGGCGCAGGCTACATCGGTTCCCATACCGCCAAGTGTGTCGCCCAGGCTGGGCACACCCCCATCATCTTCGACGACCTCTCCGAAGGCAACGCCTGGGCCATTAAATACGGTACCCATATCCACGCCAGCCTCGCCGACCCCACGGCTATCCAAAAAGCCTTCAACGACCACAACATCGATGCTGTCATCCACTTCGCAGCATCCGTACACGTGGGCGACTCCGTCACCAACCCCATCCACTACTACGAAAACAACGTCATCGCCTCCCTCAACCTCCTCAACGCCATGATTCAGGCCAACGTTAAACACATCATTTTCTCCTCCACCTGCGCTACCTACGGCGAACCCGCCAAAGTCCCCATCGACGAGAACAATCCCCAGCTGCCCGTCAACCCCTACGGCGAAACCAAACTCGTTGTTGAACGTGCTCTCCAGTCCTACGCCCACGCCTACGGACTGCGCTACGCCGCACTCCGCTACTTCAACGCAGCCGGAGCCGACCCCGATGGCGAACTCGGTGAAATCCGCAAAGTCGAAACCCACCTCATCCCCATCGCCCTCTTCGCCGCCATGGGCCGTCGCGCTCCCCTCAAGGTCTTCGGTACCGACTACCCCACCCCGGACGGCACCTGCGTACGCGACTACATCCACATCAACGACCTCGCCGACGCACACCTCCGTGCACTGGACTACCTCCACACCCACGACGACAACATCGCCGTCAACCTCGGCACTGGCACAGGC
The DNA here is from genome assembly GCA_937895305.1 of uncultured bacterium. Classification (GTDB taxonomy): domain Bacteria; phylum Hydrogenedentota; class Hydrogenedentia; order Hydrogenedentales; family JAEUWI01; genus CALAXS01. Next base: position 5,787 of record CALAXS010000522.1, on the reverse strand, counting down.
TACTCCATTCGCCAGGTGCTCGACACCATCGAAAAAATTACCGGGCTTGTCGTCCCCGCTGAAGATGCCCCACGCCGCAAAGGCGACCCCCCCGAACTCATCGCCGACCCCGGCAAAGCCAAAGCACTCCTCAACTGGGTCCCCCGACACTCCGACCTCGAAACCATTATCCAAAACGCCTACAACTTCTACGACAAAAACCCCGACCGATTAACCTGACCCCCTTTTGACATCACAGGCCACCAAATTCTATACTATGCAGCCCACTTGAACCTTATATATGCGGAGAGGTGACCGAGTGGTTGAAGGTGCTCGCCTGGAACGCGTGTGTATGTTAATAGCGTACCGTGGGTTCGAATCCCACCCTCTCCGCCATTAAATATTAAAAGCCCCGGCAGCGCAATGCTCCGGGGCTCTTTTCATGTTGTTCCTTTGGTGATTACATACAACCAAAGACATTACCCATAAAAGAGTCAAATGCCTCTATGGGTGCCTGCAAGATGAGGAGTCCGAGCGTACCAAAAAGCGAATGCAGCGGAATCAGAAACGCGTTCAGAAAAAAACTATAAATAGCACACATAATAAAAAAACCTCCTTGGTTAAGTCCGCACACCCTATCGTATAACGAAGGGAAAATCAACCCATTTTAGTCCATAAAATAGATGTGGTCATGGATTTGTTTCTGCTATGGCAAGGCAACACCCACCAGCCTGGTGCCCAGTCTAGAAAATCAGGGGGCACATCAGAATGCCACGGACAATGTAGTCAAAAAGCGCAATGGCTTCCTGCATAAAATCGAGTCCCACCGAGCCGAAAAACGAATGTAGAGCAATCAGCACATTACCCACAATCAACGAATATAAAGTACACATAACCATACCTCCCGATTCTGACCTATCCAGACTATCTCAGACGAGCCGAAAAATCAATACCTGCTTTCCAAAGATTCCATCTTTGTACCGGTCGTAGTGACTGCTGGCATATTTCCCGGATCTCCACTATACTCAACCCATGGACCTGAAGCTCAACCCCAGACCCTACACCACGGCACAGTCTGCATTGTCGGAGGATGGCACCTTTCAACCTGTGAGCTATTGGCAGGAAACGATTGATGTAGTGCCGGAGCCGCCGTTGGAGGGTGAGCACAGCTGTGATGTCGCCATCGTCGGTGCAGGATATACGGGACTCTCCACAGCGATTGCCCTGAAGAAGGCACACCCTGAACTGGATGTGGTCATCCTGGAGCGAGGTGTGGCGGGGCATGGAGCGAGTGGGCGCAACGGCGGTTTTGCATCGACCCTCTTTGGCTGGGACCTTCTCACCACTGTCAACAAACTCGGCAAGGAAAAAGGCGGCCAGGTCTATCGTCTTATGTACGATGCTATCGCTCATCTCCGTAGTACCATCGAAGAGCACGCCATCGCCTGCGACCCGGAATACACGGGTTATGCGCTCCTTTCGACCTGCGCGGCCCGTGAAAGACATCTCCAAAAAGAATACGCCCTCGCCCACGAACTGGGCTTTGAGCACCATTGGCTGGAAGGCGATACGCTGGATGAGCATATTCATAACGAACAGTATCGCAGCGGCATCTTTGACCCCAAGCCATTCATCATGAATCCTGCCAAGCTCTCTCGTGGTCTCAAAGACCTCGCCGTGAGTCTGGGTGTGAAGGTCTATGAGCAAACGCCCCTCATCAAACTGGATGATGGCGACCCCGCCACCCTCCAGACGCCCGATGGAACACTTCAGGCCAAGCGCGTCGTCCTCGCCCTCAACGGCTACGCATCCGCACTAAACTTTCAATCCAGCACGGTGCTCCCGGTTCACTCCTACATCGTACTCACCGAGCCTCTGACCGACGCACAACTCACGTCCACCGGGTGGCATAAAAACCGCGCCGGCCTGGAAACGGCCCGTAACCTCATCCATTATTTCCGCCTTACCGTCGACAACCGCGTCGCCTTCGGCGGCGACGATGCAGACCTCTATTACCACGGTGCATTCCGCGACCACGACCCCCGAATTTTCACCAACCTCGAAGCAGCATTCCGGAAATCTTTCGCTACCCTCAAGAACGTTTCCATCAGCCACCGCTGGGGCGGCACCCTCGGCGTGACCCTGGATATGTTCCCCACCTTCGGCTGTACCGGCGACCGCCAAAACATCTTCTACGCTTCCGGGTACTCCGGCCACGGCGTCGCCCTCGCCAACTACGCAGGCCAAATCCTCAGCCCAGCCATCCTCGCCTCCCTCGGACTCTCCGCACCCGAGACCACCGCCACACCCTTCTTTTATAACCGCAACACCTTTCCCCTGCCTCCGGACCCCATCCGCTACCTTGGTATGAAAGCCTACGCCGCCACACTCCGCCTCCAGGATAAAATCCAGGGCGCATAATCCACCTTCTCCCTGAAACTTCACCACCGCGCACCAAGTCTTACCCGATAGAAAATATCAGGTATTTTGTTATCCGTGATGACTTGGGGGATTAAAACAATGTGTCGCTTTTTAATGACTGCCCTGCTGTGTCTTGCCAACCTGTCAGTCTGTGCTGCAGCCGGCTTTTTATCCACCCAGGGTCGCGCCTTTATCGATAGCGAAGGACGCCAGGTCCTCCTCCATGGTATGGCCGTCATCAGCAAAAACCGCGCAACAAATTACCAGCCCTGGCAATCCGCCGAAGACTTCGCCCGCATGAAACAATGGGGCATGAACTGCATACGCCTCGGTATTAGCTGGGACGCAGTAGAACCGGAGATGGCCCAGTTTGACGAGGCATTCCTGAAAAAGCTGGACGGCTGGATAGCTCTCGCAGCTGAGCACGACCTCTATGTTTTCCTCGATATGCACCAGGATCTCTATGGCGTGAAGTTTGATAACGGCGCGCCCCTATGGGCCACCCTCGACGATAACCTGCCCCATCCAAAACGTTCCGGTATCTGGAGCGATGGCTATGCCCTCAGTCCCGCCATACAACGGAGCTTTGACAATTTCTGGGCCAACGCACCCTGCGCAGACGGCGTGGGCGTACAAGATCATTTCGCCACCGCATGGCGCCATGTAGCCAACCGCTACAAAAACAACACCACCGTGATAGGCTACGACCTCCTTAACGAACCCAACATCGGCAGTGGCAACCTCGATGCCCAGCTCGCTATTACAGGTGCCCTGGCAAAAGCCTGGAAAGCAAAATTTCCAGAGCAGGCCCTCGATGATATTGCCCTCATGCAAGCCTGGCTCACCCCGCATGGACGAAGCCAGATCATGGACCTCATGCGCGACATGGAAATCTATAAACCCATGGTGGACGATGCCGCTTCAATCTTTGTGAAATTCGAACGCGAACAAATGGTCCCCATGTTCCAGCGCGTGCGCGATGCTATCCGCACCGTAGACAACGAACATATCATTATGCTCGAAACCAGCATGTCCGCAAACATGGGCATTCCTACCGGGGTCGATGTGGTCCGCGATGAAAACGGCAAGCCCGACACCCGTCAGGCCTACGCCCCCCACGGCTACGACATTGTTGTCGATACCCCCGACCGACCCAACCCCAGCCTCGAACGCCTCGGCCTTATCTTCACACGCCATGCAAAGACCGCACAACGCATGGATGTACCCGTCCTGATTGGTGAATGGGGTGCTTACGGCAACATCAGCGCGGCCATTGTACCCGGCGCACGGCACCTCACAGGACTCATGGAAACCCACCTCATGAGTGACACCTACTGGGAATACGGGCGCTACGTCACCGACCCTGATTGCGTTTACCGCGAAATTCTCCAACGCCCCTACCCCCAGCGCGTTGCAGGAAAACTCCGCAGCTATAAAACCGACTACGAAACCTTGACCTTCGAATGCACCTGGAAAGAAGATGGCACCATCACCGCACCCACCATGATTTATGTACCCGCCCGATTCAACCTCAACAATCGCAAACTCGCCCTTACTCCCAAAGGTACAACCTACACACTGGAACCCGTGACCCAAAGTGCAGACGATGTGTACATAACCATCCCGCCTACCGGGAAAAAAAGCAAACGAAGCTTCACGATTCAATAACACTTTTTCCAGCAACACCAGCAACAGCATCTTCCGCACAACTAAACGAAACGACCGATAAAAGAAAAACTACTATCAAAGCTATTGGTCTCTTGCGCCGCGTCTGATGTCCTGCTCAAATAAACCAAATTAAACACCGTGTCAGAAAGTATTCCTTTGGTGCAAAAATCCGCACCATACTCCACGGCACTATTGCCAATAAACATGCAATTAGTAACTACGGGTGCAGCCTGGGAGAGATTCAACATTCCACCACCCACATTCATGGCTAAGTTCCCAATAAAAAAACTGTTGCTGATCACTGCAAATGTAGGAAACTCTGGCGGAACATCAGAATAATTTTGCATACCACCACCCTGCTCCGCTCTGTTCTTGATAAAAATGCAATCCCTGACTTGTGGCGTGGAACGTTCGTTTTGCATACCACCACCATGCTCTGCTCTGTTCTTGATAAAAATACAATCCCCGACTTGTGGCATGGAGCGATCGTTTTGCATACCACCACCACTAAACGCCAAATTGCCCGAGAATCTACTATCCTGAATAATTGGTGACGATGCTTGCGTGTAGATACCACCCCCTTTATAGCTCGCTTCATTCCCCTCAAAAATACAATTTTTAATCGTTAGTGATGACACATTCACGTTATACATGCCACCACCAAATTCACCTGCTGAATTATTCAGAAAATCACATTTTCGGATCTCAGGTGAAGTTTGCGAACCGTTATAAATTCCACCACCACCCCAACTCGCAGTATTCCCCGTAAAAATACTATAGCTTATCTCAGGTGCAGACTCACCCGAATTCTCTATAGCACCACCACTCACCGCACAATTCTCCGTAAAAGAGCATGAACTTATCTTGGGCGAAGATTCATACATATTCTTAATACCCCCGCCGCTATTCGCGCTATTCCCGATAAATATGCAATTCGTAATCCGGGGTGATGTTGCATAATTACTCATACCACCACCACCAAACTCCGCACTATTCTCCGTGAAAATACAGTTACTCACCGATAACAAAAAATGCCCCCGATTAAACATACCACCACCCTGACCCTGACTATCCCTACCCACCGCATGGCCACCCGTTATCGTGAACCCATCCAATGTGGCATAATCAGCACCCTTAACAACATGATAAGCTGCATGTCCAACACCACGCCCATTGTCCCCACTAAGAATTGTTTCGTTTAATTCCCAATCCCGCTGGAATATGGATACCTCGTTGCCCCTGAAACCACCAAACACCGCCACATCAGCCTTCATCACCACCGATCCATCAGCATCCCCTGACCGGACTTCACCATAAGTACCCTGCGCCACCCACACCTCAAAGCCATCCAGCAAACTGGCCGCATCGATACCTTCCTGGACCGTATCAAAAGCCCTATCCCAGGAAGTGCCGTCCTCAGACCCCGCTCCTGCAGATGATTCTGCATCCACAAAAACCACATTTTCTGCAATTTCCAGGGGGCACCCCGTTAGAAACAACAAAACCAGAAAAACACAACTCATTCGGACAAGATTGCCCATAAAAAAACGGCTGTTCATCGCAAATCCCCCTGCGTGCCCAGCCCAATTGTGTAACTACATCTCCATATTCAGCTACTACTATTATACCCTATCCCGTAAAAAAGTACCACTTTCTGCCCTGTGTATCTCACCCATCCCCAGTTTGAGTCAATGGGGCCAAGAGATTGCCACGCCTCGC
>CALAXS010000521.1 GCA_937895305.1 uncultured bacterium | reverse complement strand
TGCCAATTTCGGAATCCTGCATATAACAGGATCGGATGGCACTATTATCGAGATTGAAATCACCGGGTCTTCAATGAAGAGTGTAGCTATTTGTGGCACCACCCAAGGTAGCCATGCACTGGGCGATGCCCTGCTACTTTCCATGCTCGTGGCGGGGCTGTTCCTTCAACATCGGCGCAGGACCCAGATCAATTAAAGTCTAGCCGAGTCCCGTGACGTCCATCCAGGTTTTCGCCATGAGGGCGTGGCCTGCCATAGTGGGGTGTACACCGTCGCCCGCCCAGTAGCTGGGTGGGGTTTCTTCGGTGATAGCCTTGTCGAACATGTCCTGGAAGGGGACCCAGATCACTTTGGCTTTTTCCGCAACGCGCCTGGCGGCTGCCAGGCGGTTGGTGAATTCAGGGAACCAGTCATCGTTCACTGCGCCACAACGCAGGACAAAGGGTTCGCAGATAACAATAGTGGTGTCGGGCAGGGCTTTTTTGGTGTCGGCGAGGAGTTGGGTAAAACCGTTTTCATAGTCTTCCACGGTGCCGTCATAGTTGCCGTTGAGCATGTGCCAGATGTCATTCACACCGATGAGGATACTCAGCACAGCGGGGTTGAGGTCGATGGTGTCTTTTTGCCAGCGTTTCTGCAGGTCTGGTACTTTGTGTCCACTAATGCCGCGATTATAACATTGAAGCTTCAGCTCTGAGTATTCACCCAGAAGCTGTTCGCTAATCATGCGTGCATACCCGTTACCCAGTGTGGGTATCCGGTTGCTGCTCTGGTCTTTTTTATCCCGTCCGGCATCGGTGATGGAATCGCCCTGAAAAAGGACCACATCATTTGCTTTAAGTTTGATGGTGTTCTCTGCCGCATGGGCCCGCGTGGTTGTGCCGAGTGCAGCGATGCCGCCCAGGGCTGCAGCGCATTGAATTGCTTTACGGCGTGTCATGGTCGGGGTGTTTTCTTTATTTTGCATAATTTCCTCACTTTTCAGGTTGTGCTACATTGTTGGTTGTACGAATTGTTGTTGGTGTTAACGTTTTAGTATCGTTTTTTATCCTGCCGTCACAACAGAAAACCTATAAACCTTGTCATTCCTGCGGAGGCAGGAATCTCCGCGTCAGCATGCTTAACTTACATCGGGACCGAAGGCGTAGTATTACCAGTCGAATACGCCCGTTTTCCGGAGCAGAGCTCCGGTATATGCGTTACCAAGCAGAGCTTGGGAACGAGGAATGGTTATTACTATTTTTGTTCAGGGGCGGACTTGAGGGTGAGTTCTTTCTCATTGTGGTTGTCCTTCAGGTACGCAGCATAGTCGTCCTGGCCTTTGAGTATCTTGCCAAGAAAGGCGGTGCTATACCCGTTCGTCATGGTGTAGGCGGTGTCCATGTCAACATAGGTAATTGCTGTGCCATCGGTGATGCGCTTGCCTTCGCCACAGCCATCGCCGAATGCAGGATTGAACTGGTACATCTCTGAGAAAGAGTAGTGTCCGCCATTCTTGAATTCCACCAAGTATTTTTCGGCGGTGATGGTGTCGTAGTAGTCACGGATTTCCTGGTTCCGCTCCTCGCCTATGGTATCGTCTTCAGTTGCAACGAGGACCAGAGCCGGGCAGGTCTGGCTGGAATTTTCACTCATGACCCCCGCCATGGGGACGATAGCCTTCACGCGGTCGTCTGAGGAAGCGACAGCGATGGAGGTATAGCCGCCGAAGGAGTGACCGCCAACGCCGATTTTATCCATTTCCACGCGTCCAAAGAAACGGCTGTCGCCGCCTTTGTTCATGCGGTCCATGGAATCGATGAGAAAACTGATGTCCAGGGGGCGTGCCTTGGCAGCACCCTCTCGATCGGAAGTGTTGTAGATGATAGGTTTCCCGTCGATGGTGGTAATGCAGGAATTACCGGTATGGTCGGGGGCCATGACGATGTAGCCGTGGCTGGCGAGGTGTTCGCACCAGTAGGCGTTCTGACTACGCATGCCGCCGTTACCATGGGAAAATAGAATAAGAGGATACTTTCCATCCAGGATAGGTGCGTCGCGCACGGCATAGTTCTTAAAAGTTTTTTGCACTTCTACGAGGTCAGAATTAAAGGCTTGCTTCACCACAGCGAGTACGATGGGGTTGGTGCCCTTGGCGAAGAAGTTCATCATGTCGTTGGGCGGCATGTCCTTTGCCACCTCGGTGGCGGGGTACCAGATTTCGGTCATTAGTGTTCGGGGACCCTGGGTACCCTCGTCGGTACGGCCATGATCTACTAGTAATGTGGTTGTGACCCCTACAGAGAGGGGACCCCGCTGTTCAGGGTCGGGCAGGCTCGCGGCCTGTGTGAGTACAGAAAGGGACAGGGTGATGATGAGCGTGAGTGCTGCCAGCTGTCTGGGATGGATACGAGGATGTGACATG
>CALAXS010000520.1 GCA_937895305.1 uncultured bacterium | reverse complement strand
CCCGTGGTGCCATCGAGTGATAAGCCGATACAACAAGGTATATTTTTCGGGGGAATAGTACTGGTTTTTATCGTACTTTTTGCAAGGTGTATTAAAAAAACAGATCCATCACACCCCAATTAGCCCGCTACAACTTCCCCAGAAATTCCACCACCGCCTCTTTCGCTGCGTCTGCATCATAGTCCCAGTTGATCACGTGATTCGATTTATTGAATATCACGACCGTTTTATCTTCCGAGGCCATAGCCTCCACCGCCTTCTGCGACTTCTTTGCGGACGTTACAAAATCGCCCGTGGAATGCATGAGCAAAACAGGACACTGAATCATATCCAGCACTTCGGGCTTATTTGCCAATTCCTCTACTGCTAAAGTGGATATGGCCCCCTGTAAGGGTATCCAGCTGTAATGAAGGATCTTGGAGCGATTTTCTTTCAGTGCTACGGGTGCCCCGCCGGGTCGTCCGGGTATCCACCGTAATGCCGGGGCGACGACACGGGCACAGGTACGGACCACCGCCATGGGTACAGGGGCCTTTAATCCGAATAAGGGTGCCACCAGGACGAGGCCCTGGGGCTGTAGTTCTGCGGTAGCCAAGGCACTTAATGCGCCACCCATGCTATGCCCGACAATCACGACCGTTTCATACTCTGCCTGTAAGGCTGCCAGCTCCACCTGCACCCCGTCTATCATGTCCTGTGCAGATGTGGTTTCAAAATCCCGTGGTGTCGTGCCATGGCCCGGCACCAGCATGGAATGGACATACCACCCCGCCTCCGCGACAGCATCGGGCAATTCATTAAAACAATCTGGTGCCCCGATAAAGCCATGAACCATCAACACGGCCTTCGTTGAATTCTTGTCGCCCCGCTCAATGGGTTCAAAGCCAAGCATCACCCCGGTTTCAGGATTGCGCGGGACTTCCTTGATGTAGCGCGTTACCATCATGTCCGCCCCAAAGCTGTACCCCAGACCCAGCACCACCGCAATGATAAAGCCATAGACCAATACCGGGCGCCAACGCCACCAGCCACGCCGTTGTTCCCCACTATCATCTTCCCCCATTTATTCACCCCCTGCCATGGAAACAGCCATCTGTTTCGCTGCTTTAATATCCATCTTGCCCGTTGCCATGACGGGAAGTTCATCAATTTTATGAAATGCATTGCCCCGGGGTATCCATAAATTGGGCAGATCACAAACCGACAATTTCTCTTTTAAATCAGCGATGTGCGCATCTTCCAATACATGCAGCACCACCAGGCGCTCACCCTTTTTCTCATCGGGCACACTGGCCACAAAAAGCATTTGCTCCGTCAATTCAAGGAGGTTATGCATAACTTCCTCAATCTTGTTATGGGGCACCATCTCGCCACCAATCTTGCTGAACCGTGACAAGCGATCCGTAATGGTGATAAAGCCATCTTCACTCAGCGCTGCAATATCTCCCGTTGCATACCAGCCATCGACCAATACAGACGCGGTCTTCTCTGGCTGATTCAAATAGCCCTGCATGATATTGGGCCCCTTGATGTGGAGCAGTCCTGCTTCACCCATGGGTAAGTCTTCACCTGTATCGGGATCGGTTACCTTCGCACTCTGGCTGGGCAGCAAACGCCCGATAGTCCCATGGCGTGTACCCAGATAACAAAAGCCCGGGGACACTCGATCCGGTATATTCACCGCCACACCCGGCGCACATTCGGTCGTGCCATAGCCCTCCAGAGGTTCCACACCAAACTTTTCCTTAAAGGCCAGGCGTACACGTGGTGCCAGTTTCTCTGCACCGGTAACGACAAAATCCAGCGTTTCAAATTGTTCCGGCGTACACCGTCGTATAAAGCCCTGAAGCAAGGTCGAGGTCCCTATCATGAGGGTGCCCTTGTACTGCTTCACCATCTTCCCGATAATCTTATACTCCAGCGGGCTGGTGTGGTACATGGCCTGAAGACCATGACAAACCACCATCCACAATGTAACCATGTATCCAAAGGAATGAAAGAGCGGCAAATACCCAATCACACAGGTATCACCGTCGTGGGGAAATACTTCCAGTCCGGTTTCCATATTGTTGGAAATATTACGATGGGAAAGCATGACCCCTTTGGGCTCCCCTTCGCTACCGCTTGAGAAAATGACCGTAACCAAATCTTCTTGCGTACGTTTAACGGTTCCCAGCACCATTTCCAACACGGCTATAGGCGCAAGCAGTGCCAATAAAATAGCGACGATACGATCACTGCCCTTCGCCGACTCCTTGATGTCTTCCAGGTAGATCACATTCCCTGGCAGCTCAATGGGTAAACGCTCCAATACTTTTTTGGATGTGAGCACGGTGTCGATATTACATTGTTCTATACACGATGCAATGCCCTCATTAGACATGGTGTAAT
>CALAXS010000519.1 GCA_937895305.1 uncultured bacterium | reverse complement strand
TACATGGCCAGTCCCTGAACAATGAATTCACCGCTAATGTTAATCCTGCGACCATTCTTGTTCAGGGCAATGACATTTTCGTTAAGGGTATCCCCGCTGAATATCTTGATGCGCCGACCCATATCCGCCTGGTGGGTATAGATACGGCGGGAGCTGTCGTCGCGACCAGTAGAGTCTTGCCTGTGCTTCGCCAGATGCGTTTGACGGAGCAGTATCAACTCTATGACCTGGACATGGATCCTGATGAGCGCGTTAATCTGGCAGAGCAGCTTGCAGAGCGCATTCCAGATCTGGAAAAAGAAATCACGCCCTTCGCTGACCTGACACGGGATGCCCATGTATTTGGTTCTGCACGATTCCGCGATGATGGTGTAGTACAATCCACCACTATCTCTGCGGAAGATCTGGAAACGCTGGATGCACTGGGGTATATCGAGTAATTTTGTCATCTATACCAGCCTGTTAGATCTTATAGCACTTGAAATACCTGTGTTCCGATTCACTCGCTTTCCCGCTAACCCCACCCGTATCAGCAAGTTGACCCCTCTCTCGGGGCTATGCTACACTACGCGACTGTTCGCGCTATGTGATTGAGAAGGCCCCATGTTACAATTTTCGCTGCAAAGTATACCAAAAAAAGGGTTGCCGATTGTGGCGGAAATCGAGCTGGAATCCATTCAGCCCGAAGATGTGCAAACGCTTCCCTGCCAACAGGTTAACCTGGATAGCACGGCGAAGATCATGGGCAATGATGCCTTTGTGCAGGGTCAGGTATCCGGAACATTTTCCCATATCTGTGATCGGTGCCTGGAAGAGGGAAATTTTCCTTTTACCCTGGATATCGCCTGGTTATTTGAGCCTATGAATGCGCTGAAAGAAGCCGGGATCGATGTCGATGCGGATGAGGATGGTGCCCATGTGGATACGGGTGTGGCCCGGTGTATTGTGGGAGATATGGTGGATTTACGCCCTCATATCTGGGAAGAGGTGGCGCTGGCGGTGCCGACCAAGTTTATTTGTAGTGAGGATTGTCTGGGTTTATGCGGACAGTGTGGTAAAAATTTAAATTCGGGTGCGTGCAACTGCGTAACCGAAGCTGAAGATACAGAACCTGTAGGTAACCGTGGGCTGGCTGGATTAGCAGAGCTTTTTCCAGATTTGGCCCCGAAGAATGTAAAGGACGAATACGATGCCAGTACCTAAGAGACGCACCGGCAAAGCCAAAAAAAATATGCGCCGTTCCCACCATGCGCTGACCCCCATGGGTCTGAGTGAAAACCAGGACACGGGCGAACGCACCCCCCAGCACCGGGTCTGCCTCAAGACCGGCTACTACAAGGGTCGCCAGGTAATTCCGGTTAAAGACTGAGTCGAACTGAGAGAATCCTTAGATGCGAATCGCACTGGATGCTATGGGATCGGACGGCGCACCTGACATTGAAGTGGCAGGTGCTGTCGAAGCTAGCCTTGAATCCGATATTGAAATTATCCTCGTTGGGGATGAAGCAAAGCTGACTGAAAAGCTTGCTGCATTTCCAAAGTATGGGAATATCAAGATCATTCATGCCTCTGAAGCGATTGGTATGAATGATTCCCCGGGCGAAGCCGTGCGTCAGAAGAAAGATTCTTCCCTGCTCGTGGCCCTGCGACTGGTAAAGAATGGTGAAGCCGACGCGGTCATCAGTGCGGGTAACACAGGCGCAGTGATGATGGGTGCACGAATTATCCTAGGCCCCTTGAGCGGTGTAAAACGTTCCGCCATCTGCCAGGCCCTGCCCACCGCCAGTGGACGTGTGGTCCTGCTGGACCTGGGTGCCAATGTCGATTGCACTGCACGCATGCTTTCTGAATTCGCGGAAATGGGCATCGCCTACTCCCACTATGCATTACAGGTTGAAAATCCTCGCGTGGGTCTGTTGAACATTGGCGAGGAAGCCGCTAAAGGTTCTTCGGTCGCCAAAGAAGTACACCAACTCCTCACCCATGCGCCCAACGTAAATTTTATCGGCAATATCGAACCCAAGGCCATGTATAACGGTGGTGCTGATGTGGTGGTCTGTGACGGTTTCATCGGTAACATCATCCTGAAAACCAGTGAATCGGTAGCAGGGGTTATGGCCAAGCTCGTCCGGGAGAAATTTGAAGCGTCCTCCAGAAGTAAACTCGGTGCTGTTCTTGCCCGTAAGTCCCTCATGGAACTCAAGGAAGTGGTGGACCCGAACAAGCATCAGGGCGCACCTCTCCTCGGTATAAATGGTGTGGTCATTATCACCCACGGCTCCTGCACCTCTGAAGGCATTAAAAACGCACTCAAGGGTGCGCTTACCGCCGTCCACGAAAATCTGAACCTTCATATTCAAGAAAACATTGGTAAACTGCGCGCCTTCGAAGCCAGTCGTGACAAAGCCAACTAGGAGGCTCCCCATGCGTCTCTTCCTTTTTCCCGGTCAGGGCAGTCAAGCCCTCAAAATGGGATTGGATTTCTATGAGAAAGATGATGACAGCAATGCCATCTTCCATA
>CALAXS010000518.1 GCA_937895305.1 uncultured bacterium | reverse complement strand
TCACTACGGAATAATTTGAAACCAGGTCTGTATTTAAAACTGGGGATGGATGAGCGGAAAAAGGCATAGGCTTTACTTTTGACCCTGCGCTACATAACAATGGTCAGGATCAAGTATAAATCAATATACATCCAGTCTATAAGCGCAGGACAATGCAAAATGAAAACACAGCAACACACTTCCCTTAATCGACGACAATTCTGTCTGAGTGCACTTGCAGCCACGGGCGCGGCCCTCGCACCGCGACCCGCGCAGAGCGAGGCTGCCCGGTCCACATACCGCTACAACGATATCCATACCCACCTCGGTCAACCCTGGGGCAATCGCCCTGAGCTGACGCCCGAGGGCCTTCTTAAGTGGATGGATGCCAATGAGATAGGGAAGGCATGCGTGCTCCCGCTGGTCAATCCTGAGGCCTGGGACCACCCCATCAGTACCGATTATGTCCTCCTCAAGACCGAGCCCTATCGCGACCGCCTCATTCCCTTCTGTGCCATCGATCCACGGGTTATCAACCTCAGCGGGCAGAAGGCCAAAGTGGACCAGCTCAAACGGTATCAGGATGCTGGTGCCAAGGGCTTTGGTGAAAGTAAACCGGGCGTTAAAATGGATGATCCGCGCAATTTGGAACTCTTCGCCGCCTGTGCAGAAGTTGGCTTCCCTGTCCTGTTCCACCTCGACAACAGCCGAAATACCGACCAGGCGGGCCTGCCCGGTCTGGAAAAAGTACATCAGGCACTCCCGGAAGGTCGTTTTATTGGCCACGCGCAGGGCTGGTGGGCCTCTATCGACGGGGCAGTAACCCAGGACCAGCTCCAGAAATACCCTGAAGGTACTGTCGCCGAAGGCGGTGCCCTGGACCGACTTATGGCCAAGTACCCCAATTTGTATGGCGATTTGAGCGCAGGCAGTGGCGCAAATGCTATAATGCGTGACCTGGATTTCGGACGGGAATTCCTCATCCGCAATCAGGACCGGCTCCTCTTCGGCACCGATTACCTGGCCCCGGGCCAAAATGTGCCACAGTTGAGTCTATACCGGGAAATAGACCTGCCGGAATCGGTTCAAGCCAAAATTTATCGGGATAATCATATTAAACTGTTGGGTTTGTAACCCTTCGAGGCAATAAATAGTCCAATCGGGACCGTTATATACATACATAACCTTTTATCAACTAAGTAGAAAGAGAAGTACCCATGAAACACAAAGGCTTTACCTTAATCGAGCTGTTGGTGGTCATTGCCATCATCGGCATCCTGGCCGCTATCCTCCTGCCGGCCCTGTCCAGAGCACGGGAATCGGCACGCCGCGCCAGCTGCCAGAATAATCTCAAGCAGATGGGACTGGTCTTCAAGATGTATTCCAATGAGTCCAAGGGACAGAAATGGCCCAAAACGCACGGCGATATGCCCTTCGGTGCCAAGGCCAATGCAACAGGCTGCGACCAGGACTCTATTTCTGATATCACGGCCTTCGGCCCGGACATGGTCGCCCTGGCCCCTGAATATCTCACGGATTCCAATGTACTGGTTTGCCCGTCTGACCATGATGGTGGTGGAGACAATCCCGTCAATACCGTGCTGGACGACGGTAGTGGTACCTGCCAGTATGTCGGTCTGGTGACCCACAGCGATCAGAGCTACCACTATCTGGGCTTTGTGCTCGATGCCTGTGATACAGATGACCCTACGGTGAACTATGGTGTTGATGTGCCCGGGCAATTGGCTGGACTTTCCACGATATTTGTTATTTCCGGTGCAATATTTGACCTGAATCCTGCCACAGACGGTCCCCTCGATGAAGATGCCGACCTGGGCAGCATCGGTATGAACGGTCTGGGTAATGGTGGTGGAGACATTGTTCGTCGCCTCAAGGAAGGCATAGAGCGCTTCATGATTACGGACATCAACAATCCCGCTGGCAGCGCGCAGGCACAGAGCACCATCCCTGTAATGTACGACACTATGGATGCTATTCCGGGTGGAAGCGTGGGCTACAACCACGTTCCTGGTGGTGCCAATACCCTCTACCTGGATGGCCATGTAGAATTTATACGGCAGGGGGATACTTTCCCCGCCACTGTGCCCCATGCATTGTTGAACAGTTTATTTAATCCATAGGATTTGCAAAAGAGTTAAAACGAAAGACCGGTCTTTATAAGGAGAGCAAGAGAATGGGTAAAGCGATGAAGATGATCACCCTCATAGCAATGGCGGTGAGTCTTGGTATGCCCCGGGCAGCGGAAGCACGTGAAATCGACCTCGGTAAAATCAACGTACCGGAAGGTTTCAAAGTCAGTCTGTATCACGACATGGTTCCCGCAGCACGTTCGCTGAGCATGGGCGACAAGGGCACGCTTTTTGTCAGTACCCGCAGTGGTGGCGGGCGCATCTATGCAGTTGTGGATAAGGACAAGGATGGCGTCGCCGAAGAAAAATACACCATCGCCCAAAAACTGAATTCGCCCAACGGTATTGTATTCAAAGACGGCTCCTTGTATGTAGCAGAAATCAGTCGCATCACCCGTTATGATGACATCGAGGACAACCTTGAGAACGTACCGGAACCTGTAGTCATCTATGACAAGCTGCCTACGGAAGGAACCCATGGCTGGAAGTACCTGGAGTTCGGTCCTGATGGCAAACTCTATTTCAATGTAGGTTCTCCCTGTAATGCCTGTGACCGGAACAAGACGGAAGACGAACGCTTTGCCACCATCATGCGCATCAACGCCGATGGTACGGACCCGGAAATCTATGTCCGCGGTATTCGCCAGTGTGTCGGTTTCGACTGGCATCCGGAAGATGGTGCGTTGTGGTTCACCGACAATGGCGCTGATAATTTGGGTGATGACCTTCCCTCCTGTGAGTTAAATCGTGCAACGGAGAAAGACCAGCACTTCGGTTTCCCCTATTGTCACGGGGGCGATATGCCCGACCCTGAACTGGGTGACCAGCGTGATTGTGCTGAGTTCGTAGCCCCGGCCCTTAAGCTGGGTGCCCACGTCGCACCACTGGGTGCGAAGTTCTATACGGGGACCCAGTTCCCGGCAGACTACAAGAACAGCCTCTTCTTCGCAGAGCATGGATCTTCCGGTCGTTCCATTCCCATTGGCTACCGCATAAACGTGGCACGGCCCGATAAAGACGGAGATGTCTTTGGCTTTGAAGTCTTTGCCGACGGCTGGCTTGAGGGCGGAAAGTCCTGGGGTCGTCCCGTGGATGTATTGGTCCTGGACGATGGTTCCCTCCTCGTGAGTGACGACCAGCTCG
>CALAXS010000517.1 GCA_937895305.1 uncultured bacterium | reverse complement strand
CATGCCATAATTAATCGTCGCCGACGACTCAATCACCGTAGCAGGCCACAAAGCCGTTCCCTTGATATTATAATCCGCAAACTCCTCCGCAATACCCAGGGCGATCATGGTCATACCAAACTTACTAATCATATACGCGATGTGACCCGGTACCACCGACATATCAATCGGTGGCGACATCATGATCGCATGGCCACTCTTCTGCTCCTTCATAGCCGGCAAGAAGGCCTCCGTCACCGCATAAGAACCACGGGCATTCACATCCATCACCAGGTCGAAGCGATTCATGGGCGTCTCATCCATATTCCGCCACCACAAAGCACCCGCATTATTTATCACCGCATCAATACGCCCAAACTTGTCCAGCGTCGTATTGGCTGCCTTCTGCACACTCTCTATATCACGCACATTACACTGCACCGGAAGTATCTCCGTACCATGGGTACGAATTTCCTCTGCCGCGGTGAAGATGGTACCCGGCAGTTTGGGATTCGGGTCCACCGTCTTCGCAGCAACCACAATATCCCAACCCTCTTTCGCCAAACGATGTGCACACGCCAAGCCAATACCCCGCGATGCACCTGTAATAAACGCAACCTTGTTCGACATGATTCAAGTCCTCTATATTTTTGAAATGTAAGTAATAACTAAGAAGTCAGCGCCCCATAATGGGGGAAATGCACAATAATTTCAAGAACCCTACTTCTTCTCCCGGATAGCCTTCAGCGCGATAGCATCCATCTTCTTCGGCATCAACAGTTTAAGCCACCGACCCAGCTTGCCCCGGCGCGACGTAATCAACAATCGCTTACGCTCAGAAATCGCCTCTACAGCCAGTTGAGCACAGGCCTGAGAAGTCATAATCTTGCTCTCTTGTAGCGGACTTTTCCCAATCGCTTTACCATCTGCACCCAAGGCACGTCGGTGTATCTCCGACAACACAAAGTCCGGCGCAATCATCGTGACCGTCACACCGCTCTCCTGCAGCTCGATGCGCAACGAATCAAAAAAACCAAACATGGCATGCTTGCTCGCACTATACGCCGTCCGGGTCGGCACCCCTATCAACCCCGCCACACTCGACACACCCACAATCCGGCCCATGGTCCGTTTCAGATGGGGCAACGCATAAAAACAAGGATACACACTCCCCAGATAATTCAGCTTCATGAGACGCTCATAGATGCTCGTATCCTCAATCGCCTCCATAGGCGTCCACATCGTCCCCCCCGCATTACAGACCAACACATCAATCTGACCATAAGTCGAAACCGTCGTATCAATAAGTTGTTTACACGCCGCTTCATCCGTCACATCCGTAGGCACCACGATAGCCTGGCCCCCAGCCGCCTCCACTTCCGCCTTCAAGGAATTCAATCGCTCCACATTACGCGCCGCCAACACCAACCGCGCCTGCAACGGGGCAAATTCATGAGCCAGTGAACGTCCGATACCCTCAGACGCCCCTGTAATTATGACAACCTTGTCTTTGAATTCACTCATGGCAAGTTCTTCCTATATTATCCAACAACCCGAAAAATCTATAATCCCAAACCCGCGGCATTCTTGCTACTGTCAAATCACCTGGACCAAGCCAGATTGCCACGCCTCGTTTGCTCTCGGCCCGCAATGACGTGCTATTTGGCGTTGTTCGTATTTTTGCAAGCGGATTAAACACTACCCGTCATTGCGAGGAGCGCAGCGACGTGGCAATCTCTTTTTGCACGATGAGCCAGCTTGTGGAACATTGGCTAACCACTCCGTAAACACCAACAAAAAATCTACCCTTCCGTGTCATCCATATTCCAATTCCATTTTTCCACCCACTCTTATAATTTCCCAATCTGTGTTACTCTGTGAAATCTGTGGGCAAACTCTCTTTTCCTCTCCCTCTGTGCTCTGTGCTCTGTGTGGCCTCTGTGGTTACTTCTGTATTTCCTCAACAATCTTCATCAGCCGACGCCCATACTCCGTATACGAATCATAGAGTTTGCTCGCGTCCGTCGTTTCGCCCGTATGAATCACAGCAGCCAGGTGTGGCTCAATTGAAATTCCGCCAGCGTAGCCCTTGGCCAGGAGATCGCTGAGAATCTCCTTAACATAACCATTCCCCTCACCACAGTAGGTGTAGGTATCTGTTCCATCCGCTTCCTTAATCGCATCCTTGATATGGACATAAACAATGGACTCGGCCACAGTCTGGTAATAGTCCCATGCATCCTGACCATAGGTCACCGGATTACCCGTATCAAAAACCACCTTCAACGCAGGGCTATCCACCTCACCCAACAAGATATTGCTGTTCTCCGCCGAAAGACCACCCCATCCAGAGCAATTCTCATGACACAAAATAATCCCGCTATCCTCCGCAATCCGCGCCAGCTCCTTCATGCGACCAATCGATTCCCTACGCCACTCCGTATCGCTTAGCGGACTATCCGTATCATTGGGATAACTCATCACCCGGATAAACTGCGTACCAAACTTGTGCATCTTCGGCACCGCCTGCTTCAGATCCTCAATATCGATATTGGGATCACACGAAATCGGACGTGCCCAATTCGCTACAGCACTACCAAAACAAGAAACTTCCATACCCGCCGCTGTCACCGCATCATAGGTCGCCCCAAACGCCGCATCATCCAACTGCGTGATATTCACCCCATCCACCATCCGCAACTCAAGATGCTTCCACCCCAACTCCCTATGCGCCCTAATCTGCGTTGCTATCGGTTGCCCCGCTTCATCACTAATCCCTGAAAAAAACATATCCATCTCACTTTCGTGTTAATCAATACAGCCAACAAAACCACACCACCCAAGCATAGCACACCCAAAACAACCGTCAAAAGACTTTTCCCCATTCCCCTCCCCCCATTTGTCGCCCCTGTGAAGACAGGGGCCTCCGCATCGCCAATCCCAGCTCAATACCGCAGGTATTCCACTACACCCGCTAACACCCTTCCTGCCCTTCCCTCTCCCCTGTATTTTCCCCATCTGTGTTAATCTGTGAAATCTGTGGGCAAAGTTCTTCCCATCCCCCCTC
>CALAXS010000516.1 GCA_937895305.1 uncultured bacterium | reverse complement strand
CCTTATTCAATTTTATCGTCATTGTAGTAGCTCCTGTTACTGCTACCGTACACCACCAGGCCAGGGCGCTCTGCCCTGATCACACACTTCTCTATCTGCTCTTCCAATTCTTTCCGTTTGCGTTCCTGAAGTTGATACCGTGCTTCAGCCGAGTTCAAGCTGGCTTCGGCCTGCGCCAGTTTGGAGATAGCCATCTTGCGTGCACGCTCAACCTTACGCAGACTTTCTTCATAATCGGACAACAGCTTTTCCGCCATCTTGGGAAACTCATAACGGACATAAAGGCCTTCACTGGTCCTGACTGAATCGAGGTTAATCGACTTGCGTTGCAGCGCCAGTTCATCATTTTCCAATTCGATCTTGGTGACAAACTCTTTTTCAAATAACCGCTGCGTACCTTCCAGTCTGGATTTGGCAACGCCCAGCTCTTCTTCGGCCAGCACCATATCGTCCTCCAGCTTACGTAATTGCTGTCGTGCCTCTCCATCGCCCAACTTCTCAGTGTCCGCATATCGGGTAAAGTCCAGCTCAATGGGCGCATGCACCGTTTCCATTGTTATACCACCAGTAGCTTTCGGGTCCTGGGGCAACACGGAGGTGCCAGGGGAGGGCGTCGTACCCTCTGCTTCGCTTCCAGCAGCAGTGGCTATGTCGGGTGTGCTGACCAGGGTTTCGTCAATTCCATAATCGGTAATTACCTTATCGGCAATTTCACCCCCCAGATATTTTTTCAGATCCATTTTTGCGAATTTGGATTCCAGTTCCGCTGCCTTGATATCACTCTGATTCTGATTCACCTGAATATCAAACTGTTCGCGGGCCTCGGTCATACTGGCCAATGCATTTTGATATTGAAGCTCCTGCTCCGTCTGCCGCTCAACCAGTTCATTAGAATCCAGTTCGATAAGGACTTTTTTATTCTCCACGTCTTCCGGGGTAATGAAGGTACCTTCCTCAATAATGGTAAGGATTTTGGTCATACCCTGCACTTCGGACTTATGCTCGTAGGACTCGGCCGCTTCGATACTGCCACCTTCCAGCACGGTGATTTTCAGATTACCCCGTTTGACTTCAAAGGTCGTCTGCCCGCTATCCGTATTGTCCCCTTTACCAAGACCCAGGTAGAGTCCGGTAAGACCGACCACTGCAAGTACAACGATTATCAGGGTTCTTCTTTTTTTACCCTTGCTTTTTGCCGGGCTTTTAGTCTCAGCCATCGGTAATCTCCTCCCATTGGCCATCTTTTTTAATGTATAAAATACCCATGTCCCGCCACAATTCAACTCGGGCTATGGTATGGGCCACCAGGGCCGCTGTTAAACTATTCTCCGAGGAGGTCAGCGCATCTTGCGAGTCCACCTGATCCAATACGGAGCCACGACCAAGATCGGCAAGTAACTCTTGCTCACGTACACGACGCAGGTTGAGCTCCAGACTTTTCAGGGCAATGTCATAATTTCGCCGTGCCTGTTCCAGATTCCGCCAGGCACCACGCACCGAAAGTTTTACTGTATCCTCCGCCAGCGTGTATTCCCTGAAGGCACGTTCTGCGGTTATCAGTGCAGCGCGATAAGCGTTGCGCTCGGCCTTCTTGTTCAGAGGCAGGTCCAGGTCCAGTCCGGCACTCCAGGTACTTCTTCTGAAATCGAGTTCCTGAAAATTGTCGCCACCCTCGGAAGGTACACCAGCCGCCAGTAATAAATCCAGACCGGGCTTCAGTGCATTGGCGGCCACATATACCCGGCGTTCTGCATCATCCGCAACATCGCGGCTGGAATAGAGGTCCAATCGGGTTACCAGAGCGACCTTTACCGCATCTTCAGCCGTGATACCAGGATGTTTCAGCCCCAGGTCACGCAGGGTTTGCAACTCCAAGTTGTCGAGAACAATTGGCGCGTCAGTGGAAAGGCCCAACAAGATTTTAAAATTGTCCAAACTTTCGTTGTATCGACGAATCGCATTGATCCATCGATTCTGCGCGTCGAGCACACCCTGTTCCTGACGACCTACAAAGGCGATCGTACTGCGACCCTCTACGGCAAAGTCGCGCTCCCGTTCGGCGTTACGCTCAAAGCTCTGGTAACTGCGAAAGTTGTTACTTACTTCATCACGGTTTTGAAGGACGCCATAATAGGCTGCACAAATGTCCACAAAAAACTGCTTACGGAATCGGGTGAAATCGCGCAGGGAATACAGCACATCCCGTTCCGCCTGGGTCAATCGCTCCGCGGCGACCTTGCGCCCGGCACCATCCAGCAGGGGCTGGGTAAAGGAAGCGGTCAACATAGAGGAGGTCGCTGTGGCAGGATCCCCGGTAAGGAAACGGAAAAAATTTGAGGTCAGTGACAGAGCCAAAGCACCGCCCCCCTTTAGAAGCATATTCACCCCCACCGAAGTATCGCCGGACACACTGCGTTCATTGGCGATTTCTGACCGGGTCTGGTCCACCCCCAATAAATCACCTGCGCCTTCTACCACGGTAGCATAATCATTGAGGAGGGTTGCTGGTGTTCCGGTAAGCACTTCAATCTGGTCTATAATCGCTTTACCCCCGGTGACCGATTCGCCAAAGGCCGTATTCTTCACCACATCGGATACGCTGCGATTGTAATCGGCCCCGGCACCACCACTGAATATGGGGGTATAGCGGTGGCGATCCAGCGTCAGGGAAAGGGCAGCCAGATAGAGGGACTCTTTCTGGCTCTGGTAGCGACGGTTCTGGCGGACCGCGATACGCAGGGCTTGCTCCAGATTAATGATAGAGGCGCCCACTTCGGTCTGAGATGCTTCGCCGAGTGCAGGATCAGCCGTTTGCACCGTCCCTAGATTTTCCAGCGGTTGCCAGGTTTTATCCGTATCGATGGAGAAATCGGACTCCATACCGGGTACAGCTGTTGTTTTCTGCTGAATAATGGCATAGGTTTCTTTATCAGCAGCATTTTTGTGCCTGGTAGTACTACATCCGGCACTGAGCAGGCTCAGGATTAGAATCGGGGAAAAAATATACTGGAAAGCCCGACACATCGTAAATTCTCTCCTGATTCATACTTATACACTGTCAAATACATATAACCACCCGCAGAATAGACTTGCCTTCAACCTTTTTGGTGTCAATTATATATACATTTATCCCAGGTGATGAATCGGCCACACGCCAATCCAATGCATTCCCCCAAAGAATATGACTAAACTTGGGGCTATTGATCGATAAAATACTGACGAACTTGGTTCACATCATTATCTATGGCCACCATAAGGGCGTCGATGGACTCGAATTTTTTCTCCGGACGTATTCGCTTGTGAAAGATAATCTCGATGGGTTCTCCCACGATATTTTCATCAAAATCCAGTAAATGCGCTTCCAGTACGGGGTGATCGTGCTGTAGCGTAGGTGCTATTCCGATATTGACCGCGGCGGGCACCCTTCGTTCACCAATCAGAGCTTCGGCGATATAGACCCCATGCGCGGGCATGGCATTATGGTGGGGGTCAATATTCGCGGTGGGAAATCCAATTTTCGCACCGATACCCCGCCCCTGGCTAACGCATCCCAGTATGCTATATTGTCGTCCGAGGAAGGACTCGGCATTCACCAGGTCCCCTTGCAGAATCGCTTCGCGTACCAGCGTGCTACTGACCCGTTCCCCGTGATGAATCAAGGCAGGCACTTGCTCAATCTGTAGATCATAATCGGGTGCCACCTTACAAAGGTATTCAAAGTCCCCCGCTGCATCTTTCCCGAAATTAAAGTCGTGACCCACGATAAGATGTTTCGCACCACAGCGCATCAGGACGATTTCCTCAAGAAACTGTTTGCGGTCAAGGTGCGCTACAGCTGCATCAAAGGGCAGGACAAAGAGTACATCCAGTCCAGCATCCGCCAGGAGGGCTTCTTTTTTTGTGTCTGAGGTAAGGATATTGGGCGCGTGCATGGGGGAAAAAAATTGTCGTGGATGGGGACGCAGGGTCATCAGGGTGGCAGTACCGGAGCAGGTACGCGCATGTGCAATGAGTTGCTGTAATAATCGTTGATGGCCCAGATGGATCCCGTCAAAGCTGCCAATGGTAAGCACTACATTGGGGAAGTGCGTTTCATTGGTACAAACATTATCAATGATTTGCATGGGCTTACTCCTGGGTGCAGGACTCAATAAAAACACGTTTGGGGTGAAGGCTTAGCCCTGTATCCGTCGATTCTGCCTGAGCAAGGGCCAGTAATGCACCCGCTGAATCTTTCACTTGCACCCAGCCATTTTCTACTGGACATGCTTCCGTCAGCATGTGTACCGATAGGCTTCCCCCATGGGTGACGATTTGCAACCCGGTCGGGTTGACCGTCACCGCAGGAAAGTTCAAGACCTGGCCCATGGGCAACAGGCGCGCTTCAATATCTTCGGGTACTTTTAAATCATCGAGGATTGCAGCCTGGTGGATCAGATGCTCACCGACCTGCGTCCGTCGCAATGCTGAGAGAGCGGCCCCACAATCGAGATCCTTTCCTACATCATGACAAAAACTACGAATATAGG
>CALAXS010000515.1 GCA_937895305.1 uncultured bacterium | reverse complement strand
CTGTTGGTGGTTATTGCCATCATCGGCATCCTGGCGGCGATTCTGCTGCCCGCACTGTCCCGCGCCCGTGAGTCCGCTCGTCGTGCCAGCTGCCAGAACAATCTGAAACAGATGGGTCTGGTGTTCAAAATGTACTCAAACGAGTCCAAGGGTGGTGTGTATCCTCCTTTCAAGCGCTACAAGACTGATACACTTCCTTGTGACGAAGCGAATGATGGCGATTTCATGTTTGACGGCCCTGCTGTCTATCCTGAATACTTGAGCGACTTCAACGTCCTTCAATGCCCTTCGGACGCAGGTACGGGTACTGCTGAAGATTACATCAATGCCACCACGGGTCAGATGGATCCTTGTGACATTGGTGCAGATTCGTACATCTATGCTGGTTTTATGATCCTGGGTGATGAAATTGTACCCGCAGGTGTTGATCCCAACACCGTACTGGATGCGAGTGGCCTGAATGCTGTTTTCATTGGTGCCATTATTACAGCTGTGGGTAGCAACGTTGGCTTCTTCGGTTCTGGTTCTGGTTCCCCCGGTATGGAAAATGACATCACAGGGTTTGACTTTGATGCTGATGGTAATAACGACACAATCTTCCGTTTAAAGGAAGGGATTGAGCGTTTCCTCATTACCGACATCAACAATCCTGCAGGTAGTGCAGAAGCACAGAGCAATATCGCAACGATTTATGACATCGTTGACCAGGAAGCAGATGATTTTAACCACCTTCCCGGTGGTGCTAACGTGGCCTATCTTGATGGCCATGTTGAGTTCATTCGTTTCCCCGGTGAATATCCTGTGTCCCGTGCATGGGCTGTATTGGTCGCCGCATTCTAGGCAACTGATGCACTGATTCATTGAATCCATCAGGTTCCGTAGCAATAACTTGCTACGGGCCTTTTTTATGTCTTGGGGTCAAATGGGTATAATGCACTTTCACCATCATTGTCGGCAGCGGGAGTATTACCATGCGTATCGTAATCGGTTTGGATGTAGGGACCAGTGGAACAAAGGCCATCGCCATGGACACCGGGGGTAAGCTATTGGCCTCGGCATTGGTGGAGTATCCCATGCTGAACCCGAAGCCGAACTGGGCGGAGCAGGACCCGGCGGAATGGGTGAAGGCGAGTTATGAAGCCTTATCCAGGCTGGCATCGGAGGTGGACCCGGCGGCGGTGAAGGGCATTGGTCTCACGGGCCAGATGCATGGCTCGGTATTCCTGGACAAGGACGACAAGGTCTTGCGCAATGCGCTGTTGTGGTGTGACCAGCGGACGGTGGCGCAGTGCGAGTACATTCATGAAAAAGCCGGGGGTGAGGAGAAACTGATTGAGATGGTGTCGAACCCGGCACTGACGGGATTTACTGCACCGAAGATTCTGTGGTTGCGGGATAATGAGCCGGAATTGTACGACCGGGTGAAGAAGGTGTTGCTGCCCAAGGATTACATCCGCCTTATGCTGACGGGGGAATATGCCACGGACGTGGCCGATGCGTCGGGCACGTTGCTCTTTGATGTGAAGAACCGTTGCTGGCATACGGAGCTTATGTCGTTGCTGGGGATTGATACGGACTTTATGCCTACGGCCTTTGAAGGGCCGGAGGTAACGGGTACCCTGAGTGCAGATGCAGCAGCGAAGACGGGGCTGCCTGCGGGTATCCCGGTCGTTGCAGGGGGTGGTGACCAGGCAGCGAATGGCGTGGGTTGTGGCATTGTGCGCAAGGGCATTGTGTCGGCATCGTTAGGCACGAGTGGTGTGGTCTTTGCCCATGCGGATGAAGTGAGCACGGACCCTGAAGGGCGTTGTCATACCTTTTGCCATAGTGTGCCGGGTGCGTGGCACACCATGGGCGTGGTGATGAGTGCAGGGGGGTCGCTGCGCTGGTATCGCGATACCTTGTGTCAGGAGGAGATTGCGCGGGGCGCCCTGGAGGGTAAAGACCCCTATGAATACATTACGGCGGGTGCGGCAAAGATTCCCGTGGGCGCCGACGGTCTCCAGTTTTTACCTTATCTCACGGGCGAACGCACGCCCCATAAAGACCCTTATGCAAAGGGGGCTTTCATCGGCCTGTCCCTGTTGCACACGAAGAATCACATGAGCCGGGCGGTTCTGGAGGGCGTGTCTTATGGTATGCGTGACAGTGTGGAGCTTATGCGGGGTATGGGGGTCGATGTGAATGAAGTGCGGTGTTCGGGGGGTGGTGCGCGGAGTACGGTGTGGCGCCAGATTATGGCGGATGCCTGTGATGCGCCCATGGTACGGATTAATGTGGATGAAGGTCCGGCCTATGGCGCGGCGATTCTGGCGAGTGTGGCGGCGGGGCTGTATAGTGATGTGGGTGAGGCCTGCGATGCGATTATCAATGAGGTGGATCGCCTGAATCCGGTAGCGGAACAGGTGGCGGAACATGACCGGTGGTTCCCGGAATATCAGCAGGCGTATCAGGCGCTGGCGCCTGCATTTAAACGTATGGCCGGCAAGCTGGAGGATTGACGTTAAGTCATTTTAGTATGAGGTTCATGTACTTTTGACCGGAGCGGAGCTCCGGGGTATGCATTCCCAAGCAGAGCTTGGGAACGAGAATAAAGGGCAAAGTTATATGCGTTTCATAGTGACTGCTTTAAGTGTTCTCATCTGTCTTCTGATTATGAGCTGTGGCGTATCGGAAAAAGAAGCACGCGTGGATTCAAGAATCTTTCACGTGGGCAATCGCTCGGAGGTGGAGGATCTGGACCCGCACCTGGTGACGGGTATCGCGGAAATGCGCGCCTTGAGTGCCTTGTTTGAGGGGCTGGCGTTGGTGGACCCGGCTACTTCGAAAGCGGTACCGGGTGCGGCAAAGTCGTGGACCATTTCAGAGGATGGGCTGGTCTATACCTTTCAGCTACAGGAGGCGGGCAAGTGGTCCAATGGCGACCCGGTGACGACGCAGGACTTTGTCTATGCATGGCAACGAATGTTGTCGCCGGAATTGGCTGCGGAATATGCGTACATGCTCCATTGCCTGAAAAACGGCAAGGCCTATAACGAGGGGACGCTCAAGGATTTTTCGCAGGTGGGGGTGAAGGCCCTGGACACGCGGGTGCTGGAAGTAACGCTGGAAAATCCCACGCCCTACTTTCTCACCATGCAAGCCCACTACTCCTGGTTTCCGGTGCATCAGGCCACCATCGAAGCCTTTGGCACTATGACCCAACGCGGGTCGGCATGGACGCGCACGGGCAATCATGTGAGCAATGGCCCGTTTCAGCTCAGTGACTGGCGACCGGATGAAGTGCTGGAGACGGTAGCGAATCCCAAGTACTGGAATGCGGAGAATGTACAACTGGATGGGGTGTATTTTTATCCCATGAGTAATGAGCAGACGGAGGAGCGGAGCTTTCGTAAGGGTGAGCTGCAGATGACGTATAGCATACCCATGTTCCGCATCGATACCTATCGTGCGGAACAACCGGAGGTCCTTCAGATTCATCCGTATCTTCAGACGTATTTTTATCGGTTTAACTGTTCGCGACCGCCCTTTGACGATGCACGGGTGCGGCAGGCCTTTGGTCTTTCGGTAGACCGGGAGCGCCTGGTGCGTGATGTGCTTCAGGGGGGTGAAGCCCCGGCATACGCATACACACCGCCCAACACGGCGGGGTACACCCCGGAGTACAAAGTGGAGACCAATGCGGAACGTGCACAGGAAATGTTGGCGGCTGCGGGGTATCCCGGGGGCGAGGGCTTTCCCAAGGTAGAGATTTTGTATAACTCGGCTGAGACGGACAAGATCATTGCGGAGACCCTACAGAGTATGTGGAAGGAAGTGTTGGGGGTGGAAGTGGGTCTCTATAATCAGGACTACAAGGTGTACCTGTCCTCCATGAGCGCGCTGAATTATGACATCGCGCGGAGTACCTGGCTGGGCGATGTGATAGACCCGGTGAATTTCCTGGAGTGCTTTCTGACCGATGCGGGAAACAATCGTACGGGCTGGTCAAGTGTCGATTTTGATGGAGCCATCAACGCCGCGTATGGGGAACCCGACCCGGAGAAGCGCAATGCCCACCTGCAACGTGCGGAGAAAATTCTACTGGAAGAGGGGGCCATCACTCCTGTGTTTTATCAGACGCAAAAATTTTTACTGGATACGCGGGTGACGGGTTTCCAGGCGAATCTGCAGGGTTTGGTGCGCTGGGACCAGATAGGTTTATCCGCTCTGTGAGTATGCTTTCACGATTTATAGATTAGACCAATTCTGAAAGTTAGCACTCCATCTGTAGGCTGGGATACCGTTGGGGGGATTCCCAATCAAGTTGGGAATGACAGGTGGGGTGTTGGGAATGACAGGTGAAGCGTTGGGAATGACAGGGGTTTATCTGGCGGAGCACAAACCGTACAATAGGCGCATTGATGGAATAGAGGAATTTATCTAACACCATGCTGGCTATTGAATGTAAAGGGCTGACCAAAGTCTACAAGACCATCGGGAAGGGCCGGGGCAAGTCGCTGGATAGCCTGGACCTGCAAATCCAGGACGGCGAAGTTTTCGGTTTTCTCGGTCGTAATGGCGCGGGCAAGACGACGTGTATCAAGCTTATCTGTAGCTTGTTACGACCCACGTCCGGCGAGGCTTTTCTTTATGGCGATGCTGCGCGGAGTCGTGTTGCGCGGGGCCATTTCGGGTACTTGCCGGAGCAGCCGTATTTTTATGAATACCTCACGCCGCGCGAGACTATCGATTTTTATGGGCGTATGCAGCAATTGAGCGGGGCAGAGCGTGCCCGGACCTGGGACCATCTTTCAGAGGTGCTGGATCTTCGGGACATCGCCAGTGAGCGCATCAAGGGATTTTCCAAGGGCATGCGCCAGCGCATCGGTTTTGCGGTGGCATTGGTGGGTGACCCCAGGCTGTTGATTCTCGATGAACCCATGAGTGGTCTGGACCCCATCGGTCGTCGTAACATTCGTGAATTGATTCTTCGACTTCGTGACGAGGGCAAAACGTTGTTCTTTAGCTCCCATGTCCTGGGTGATGTAGAGCAGGTATGTGATCGCGTGGGGATTCTTGTGCAGGGCCAGTTAAAACAACAGGGCCGTATTGATGACCTTCTCCAGGGTCAGGTAAACAAGGTGGAGCTGAGTGTGGCGGGATTGTCGAAGGAATTACTGGCTCAGTTGAAAAACGATGCTGTACATCATCGTCATCTGGAGGGGGTGGACCTGTTTCAGTTTGCTGACCTTGATGCAGGAAACCGTGCGTTGGCAGCTGCACAAAGTAATGGCGCGGTGGTGCATCAGTTCACGCCTATCAAATCGCATCTGGAAGACTATTTCATGGCGATTCAGGATGCGACATCATGATACGTATCTGGACCATCGCGAAAAATACCTTCCGTGAATCGGTGCGGGACAAGGTGCTTTATGTACTGCTGTTTTTTGCAGCGGCCACTATCTTCGGCTCCAAGGCGCTGGCGTGGATTAGCGTGGGGCAGGACATCAAAATTATTACCGATTTTACACTCAAGGCGACATCCATCTTTGGGGTGCTCATCGCGATTTTTGTAGGGACCAATCTGGTCTATAAAGAAATCGACAAGCGCACCCTCTACACCATCCTTTCGCAGCCCATGCATCGCTATGAATTTATTCTGGGCAAGTATCTGGGACTCATGGGGCTCCTCGCGGTGGTGACGGTAGTGATGACCGGCACGTCCGCGCTTTACCTGCTCCTTATGGGGGGGACCATCTCGGGCACCTACCTGTTGGCGGTGGTGCTCATTTACTGGAAGCTCTTGCTGGTCACGGCTTTCGCTTTGCTCATGTCTTCCATGTCCTCGCCCATTCTGGGGGCTATCATTGTCTTTACGCTATACTGGTTTGGTCATGCCACGGGCGTCTTTATTGACCTGCCGCCGCAGTTCGATGGTACCTTTGCCAAGACCCTGCTGGAGTGGGTCTACTACGCCATTCCCAACCTCAGCAATTTCGATATTCACCGTGAAGCGGCCAATGGCATCCCGGTGAACCCGGCGTACATTGTCTATGTGCTCCTTTATGGTCTGGCTTATACGGTGGTATTGCTGGTGCTGGCTGC
>CALAXS010000514.1 GCA_937895305.1 uncultured bacterium | reverse complement strand
GGTTCATACTGATTCGACTGGAAAGGCTTCCACTGTGTTAAAGAATACCCTAATTAAACGTATCTTCCTCGCCTGTCTAATACTGATACTGAGCATTAGCCCCGCTTTCGGAGCAGAAGAAGACGGGTGGATACAGCTCTTCAACGGTAAAGACCTCGATGGCTGGATTCCGAAAATAACAGGTTATCCTGTTGGTGAAAACTTTGGTGATACCTTTCGCGTTGTCGATGGCTACCTCACCGTTTCTTATGACCAATACGAAGATTTTGGCACCCCCGAAAAATTCGGGCATCTCTTCTACAAAACACCATACTCCTCCTACAAATTTCGTGTTGAATACCGATTCATCGGCGAACAGGTCAAAAATGGTCCAGGTTGGGCCTTCATGAACAGTGGAATTATGGTCCATGGTCAAGCCCCGGAAACCATGACCATCGATCAAGACTTCCCCAGCTCTATCGAAGTACAACTATTGGGTGGCAACGGTACCGATGAACGCACCAACTGTAACGTATGTACTCCCGGTACGCACATCGTCCTCAACGAGAAACTCGAACGCCGCCATTGCATGAATTCGAAATCAAAGACTTACCACGGTGACCAGTGGGTAACCGCGGAAGTCGAAGTGCACAGCGATAAGAGCATCAAGCATATCCTCGATGGCGAAGTGGTACTCGAATACACCCAGCCACAACTGGACCCCAAAGACAAAAACACCCGTAAATTCTATGAAAAGGACAGTGAAGTTCTCCTGGCAGGTGGCTATATCTCCCTCCAGTCAGAAAGTCACCCTATTCAGTTCCGTAAAGTGGAAATCCTTCCCCTTAAAGACTAAGTAGCCTTGCACAAACCCTGCGCTGCTTCCACTATAATCGGGAAGTAGCGTAATTGTTTTATTTCCCAACCGTATCGGTATACTAAGCTCATGCTGAGAACCTTTGTAGAACTGTGCCACACCCGCCAGAAGATGGAGCTGGAACTGCGCGGTAAGGTACTCATCGTGCAAGAACGTGCCTGGGCACAAAGTACCACACTCTATGTGCCCCCGGGTGGTTTCGACCTCAAACGCAAGCACCGTCGGGACCGTAGTGTTCTATACGTCGCCGGGGCGCGTATCTTTGGCCTGGCAGCAGCAGAGGCGGTTCTCTATGCCTGCTGGCTTACCCTGTCACTCACGACCGGGGATATTTTCCATACCCTGGAAGCTTCCACTGTCGCATTGTTTATGGTCGGACTGCCCATATTTTCCCTCTGCCTGTTCATCTATGCACTTACGAAATTCTCTCGGCCTATTCCCTCTGTGCGTCTGGATATTCGCAATGAAGAGGCAGGACTTATCCAACTTGAATTTTGGCATCGTAAAGACGCCTCCCCCGATGTTACTGCTATGGTTCAGTCCCTCGAAGCACTTGCCAGTGATGAGCACACAGATGCGCGTATCGCACAGCTCGGATTCTTCTGGCAGACCATGCCCCCATTGCGCCATGGTTTTTATCAGGCCATCTCATGGAGCTTTGCACTGGTCATCGCATTGCAGCTTGTCCGGTTTCTCTGGCGTATCCTTACCGATGTGGATCTCTATACCCAACTGCCCGATGGATTCCATTACATCTTTGTTCTGCCCTGGGCATTGGCCCTCATCATTTACGGCTATCATCGTTTTCTCATGCGCCAGCAACCCGAAGAATTCCGCCAGGCCATTCGCCTCATGTTCAAAGAAAAATACGATGAATCCGCCGAAATGCTCACCCGATGCATGGAAGAGCACCCTGACCATTTGGCAACGCTGGGCCTCCTCATTCAGCTCTATGTCCGCCAATTCAATTTTGAAGGGGCCTTTCAGGTCTGTAATACCCTGGAGCGAAGTGCCCCAGAAGCGGCGCAGGATGCCCAGGAAAATATCTGGATTATGAAACGACTCCAGGCCTATATGGACGAAGAATGATCCAGACAGAAAAAGGACCTGCGTACGATACGCAGATCCTTGATAGTGTTGGTGGGCCCTGTAGGACTTGAACCTACGACCAATTGATTATGAGTCAACTGCTCTAACCAACTGAGCTAAGGGCCCGGAATCCCTATTCTAACAAAGCGAATGGGGGAGAGGCCACTGGTTATTGCAACAGGCTCCATTCGACGAAAGACTTGAGTTCCCGTGACCGGGTGGGGTGGCGCATTTTACGCAAGGCCTTGGCCTCAATCTGGCGAACACGTTCGCGGGTCACGTTAAACACACTGCCCACCTCTTCAAGGGTACGGGGATAACCGTCACCCAGTCCAAAGCGCAGGCGCAAGACCTTCTCTTCCCGTTCGGTTAACGAACTGAGTACATCGTCCAGCTTCTCCTGGAACACGCTATAGGCCGTCGCATTGGCCGGGCTTTCCGCGCCCTTGTCCTCGATAAAGTCGCCGAAACTGGAATCGCCCTCATCCCCTACAGGGGTTTCGAGGCTGATGGCTTCCTGGGCAATCTTGAGGATAGCCCGGACTTTATCTGCAGTCATTTCCATTTCTTCCGCGATTTCTTCCGGTGTGGGTTCGCGACCATATTCCTGAATCAAGCGACGACTGGTACGTACCAGCTTGTTGATGGATTCAATCATGTGCACGGGAATACGGATAGTGCGCGCCTGGTCCGCGATGGAGCGGGTAATGGCCTGACGGATCCACCAGGTAGCATAGGTACTGAACTTGTACCCGCGCTGGTATTCAAATTTATCTACTGCTTTCATCAGACCGATGTTGCCTTCCTGAATTAAATCCAGGAATGACATACCACGGTTGGTGTATTTCTTGCCGATACTCACGACCAGACGGAGGTTGGCTTCCACCAATTCCATCTTGGCGTTGTATATTTTCTCTTCTTTCTCTTTGATTTGATCAATGAGTTCGCTAATGTCATCTGCACCCAATTGGGCATCCGATTCAATCTGGTCCATCTTGCGCTGCGCTATCTGCAGGCGCCGCTCGGCATCCAGAATAATGTCTTTTTCAACGTCATACTTTTTCGCAGCAGAAGGCGTACGGCGAATCTGCACCGCAATCTTATGCACGTCAGGTGAGCCGTACCCTACTTCACGTTCCACGCGATCAATTTCATCACTGGCAGTTTGAATGCGACGTTTAAGGCCTTTTATTTTACGTCCGATTTTCATAATCTCTTTAGATTTTAATGAAAATGAACGAATGCAATCGGCCTGTTCAATCCGTAACGAATCAATCTTGGATTCGATATTGTCTATACTCTTCCTGGATAGACCACTGCGTCGGGCCCGTTTTTGCTGGGACTCAATCTGCAGATCACATTCTGTAATAGTCTCCATCAGGATTGGCAGTTGCTTAACAAATTGATGATGTTTGCGAATATCTTCTTCATCAGTAATCTGGGAATAATTCAGGCGCCCGGCAAGCAGGCGTGCAGCAATCATCTGAACTTCCTTGACCGTGTAGGGCGTACTCAACAACAGGGCGGTCAATTCTTCTTCCGCAGCCTCGATACGCTTCGCGATGGCCACTTCCTGATCTTTGGTTAAAAGCGGTACACGTCCCATCTCACGCAGATACATCCGCACCGGATCATCTGCACGCTCCAGCCGGGAATTGGCCGCTTCCTTACGGATTTCAGCCTTTCGCTGCATGGTCTCCTTCTTCTTCGCCGTCTCCTTCTTTTCAGAATCCATTTTAAGATCATCCACCACCTCAACATCCGTGTCGCTCAACGACATCATGATCTCATCAATCTGATCGGGGTTTGCATCTTCAGGAAGAATAGCTTCAAGTTCGTTTAGTGTGACTTTACCCGTCTTTTTTGCTTCTTCCAGGGCATCCTGAACTTCCTCAGCAATTTTAGACTTGGCTTGCACCTTTGTTTCCGCTGCTTTTTTAGCGGTTTCTTTTGGAGGCGCAGGCTTTTTTGCTACCGCTTTTTTGGCGGTTTTTTTACTCGCTGTGGCTTTCTTTTTGCTCGCCTTAGCGGTAGCAGCTTTCTTCTTTGTAGGCATTCCGTCCCTCAGTTCAGTTCTAAACTTACAATACGTTCATACTTGTCTGACGCATTAAACACTGCGTTTTATTCAATACTCAATCTGGTTCTATGCAGCACCCACCTTGTCCAGGGCTGACCGTAAACGGGTCTGCTCCTGCATCAAGGTTAATACCTGCGCATTATCTTTCTGGTGAATGGCGTCCTGCAGGGCACGTTCATTCGCATTCGCTTTACTTTCAAGCACATCCCGTCGGAATCGATTCAGACGCCGTTCAACGACTTCTTCCTGGGCTTCCGGTTGAAGGGCTGCGCAATCGACAGCACAAGCCGCCGAATACAATGCTGAAACCGCTTCCGATTCCAACGATAGCTCACGTTGTTGCAATTCACATTCCAACGCTGAGGCCAAAACACTCTTCAACATGACAAGATCTTTAAGGGCATGGGCCACTTTTTCTCTTAAATCATCACGGGTCATCACAACCGCCAGAAAAACAGTGTCATCGTGGGAATACACAGGTGCAGTACCCTGCTCCGTTTCTTCCTCACGCTGATATTGCTGCTGGTGTACACGCCCTTCACGGTATTCCGAGAACGATCGGCGTACCGCCACTTCACTTAGACGCAACTCCCGGGACACATGTTTCAGGTACTCATCCACACGGAGCGTATCCGGAATAACATTCAGAATCTCAAATATCTCACGAGCCACTGCACTGCGACCTTCTATAGTCTCCGCACGATCCTTGCTCATTCGGGCATAAAAAGTCACGAAATCCGGCGCGTCTTCAACCAGTTTCCTGAATGCATCGGCTCCTGCTTCCAGGATAAAGTCATCCGGGTCCTGATTGTCCGGCAGGGCCATGGCCCGTACCGACAGTCCGGCAGTGACTAAAATGCCGCTACCCTTCATGGCAGCCTTTACTCCAGCAGGGTCGCCATCATAGACCAGCACCACTTCCGGTACATAGCGTCGAATCAGGGAAGCCTGCTCCGGCGTTAGTGCCGTGCCGCAACTGGCCACTACATTGTCTATACCTGCGTCATAACAGCGCAGCGCATCGAAATAGCCTTCCACCAGGATGGCTTGTTTCTGTTGACGCATCGCATCACGTGCATAAAAAAGCCCATATAAGGTACGACTCTTTTTATAGATCAAGGTCTCTGGCGAGTTGATGTACTTGGCCGGGCTGTCACCCAGATCTCGACCACCAAAAGCTACCACCTTGCCCGAAACATCCCGGATTGGAAAGATGACCCGATTACGAAAAAAATCGTAAAAGCCACGATCCCCATCCTTGAACATTCCAGAAGCTGCGACAACAGGGCGTTTAAAATCCCCTTTACGCGTCTCATCCAGGAGGTTATTCCAACCATCTGGCACATAGCCCAGATCGAATTGCTCCAGCGTTTCATTCTTCAACTGTCGTTGTTGCAGATACTGGCGACCCAGGCTACCCTGTGTCTCATGACCAAGTGTCCGCTTATAATAAGCGCACGCAAACTGATTAAACTCAGTCAACTGCTCGCGTATATACTCTTCTTTATCATCCTGCATCGAAAGGGCCGGAAGCCGCACACCGCCACGTTCCGCTAAAAGGCGCAACGACTCCAAAAAAGTGAGACCGCCATGTTCCATGGTGAAGCCAATGGCATCCCCACCCTTACCACAACCGAAACAGTGAAACCGTTGGCGATCCCGCGTCACAACAAAGGAAGGCGTTTTCTCTTGATGAAAAGGGCAACAGGCCTTCAGCCGTCCCGTTCCTGCTGCTTTTAGCTCTACACCGCTCTGCCCGACGACCTCAACAATATCCACACTATGCAGGACATCGTTGATGACTTCTGGCGAGTACTTATGCAATGAGCCTCCAAAATGACTGCGCAGATGCCTGAAATCCAGTGAATTACCCCAGAACTTACTCAGACCGCGCAAAAGGGGTTGAAAACAACCAAACTTCATAACCCGTTAAAACACACTATCTTATAAAAATCAATCTGGCCTTTTTTCCACGATTGGGCATAGTATGGCCAGATGAATTTGTCAAGACATTGAAATTCTAACACCAGAATTCACACTTTGTCAAACCAAAGTGAAT
>CALAXS010000513.1 GCA_937895305.1 uncultured bacterium | reverse complement strand
TGCCAGGATGCCGATGATGGCGATAACCACCAACAGCTCAATGAGTGTGAAACCTTTGCGTTTCATGAAATTTCCTCCAGTATTATTGCATCAGCAATATTATATAATTGCCCAGTCCGGACCATCCAGACTGAACCTCAAAACCCGAATACTTCAGGCTTTAAAACACGTGTCGTGCCTGTACGAAGAAAAAACAGCAAAGTCCATCGGGCACAGACCTGACCCCCTTTTCCCCGGGCGTAGCGCGTCGCATTCCGCACTAACCATACTACACAAGCATACGCTTACATTATAACAAATTCGATTAGAATGCAAGTATTAAATTACTTTAATTTATCTCTTTATTCCGTAAGCACTTAGATAACCTGAAAAAGCTATTTCCAGGTCATCTAAGTGCTTGTCCGCGCAACTTTCAGAAAATAGTCATCGAAGTCTGCTTTAAAAAAGGGCTCTTGTTTGCGCTGAATCGTTGAAACAGGTATAAAGAGTGCTTAATTTTAGGGAGGGCAGTGTGATGAAAGCGAAAGAAAAGCAACATTATTGGCGACAGAACATGCAGGTCATAGGTGTTCTATTGTCCATCTGGGCGATTGTGTCTATAGGCGCGGGCATCTTGTTCGTGGAGCAACTGAATGCGATTCATCTGGGTGGATTGCCACTGGGGTTCTGGATGGCGCAACAGGGGGCCATCTTCGTCTTTGTCATTATCATTTTTGCCTATGCCCGCATCATGGATCGGATTGATGCGGCGCACCACGCAACCGACGATGACGAGCCGGAAGCACCGGCTAGCGATACGGAATAACGATAGCCAAAAGCGTTTCCTATCCGTATCAATTCATATCACGACATAAGCAATACACTCCAGGAGAATACGTCAATCATGACTGTAGAAGTTTGGACCTTTCTATTTATCACACTGACCTTTATTGTGTACCTGTATATTGGCTGGCAATCACGCGTTTCCGAATCGTCAGGCTTTTATGTAGCAGGTCAAGGGGTACCGGCCATTGCCAATGGTGCTGCAACGGCAGCGGACTGGATGTCTGCGGCATCGTTTATTTCTATGGCGGGACTCATCTCGTTTCTGGGCTATGATGGTTCCATCTACCTGTTGGGTTGGACGGGGGGCTATGTTTTGCTGGCCCTCTTGCTGGCCCCTTACTTGCGTAAGTTTGGTAAATACACGGTGCCCGATTTCGTGGGTGATCGGTACTACTCCACC
Source organism: uncultured bacterium (assembly GCA_937895305.1). Lineage (GTDB taxonomy): Bacteria > Hydrogenedentota > Hydrogenedentia > Hydrogenedentales > JAEUWI01 > CALAXS01. Next base: position 13,178 of record CALAXS010000513.1, on the reverse strand, counting down.
ACAGCCCGCATCATCGCGGTGATCTGCGCGCTCTTTGTCTCTATCACCTATGTAGCGGGACAGATGCGGGGTGTGGGCATTGTCTTCAGTCGTTTCCTGGAAGTGGATGTGGAAGTCGGCGTGTTTATCGGGATGATCATCGTCGCCTTCTTCGCAGTACTCGGCGGGATGAAGGGGATTACCTGGACGCAGGTGGCCCAGTATTGTGTGCTTATCGTAGCCTTCCTCATTCCTGCGATTGCCATTTCCATCAAACTCACCGGGTGGCCGGTACCGCAGCTGGGCCTGGTCTTTAGTGACATCATGCCGAAGCTGAACCAGATTCAGGTGGATCTGGGTTTCTCAGAATACACCCAGCCCTTCGCGCATAAGTCTATGCTGGATATGCTCTTCATCACCATTGCGTTGATGGTGGGTACGGCAGGTCTCCCCCACGTTATCGTTCGTTTTTACACGGTGAAAAATGTGCGTGCTGCACGGTACTCCGCGGGCTGGGCACTCCTCTTCATCGCTATCCTGTATACGACGGCACCTGCACTGGCGACTTTCGCACGGTATAACCTCATCGACTCGCTTCATGGTAAATCCATCGCCGAGATTCATGAACTGGACTGGGCGACCAAGTGGGAAGCCACGGGGCTACTGGGCTTTGATGACAAGAATGGCGATGGGGTCATTCAGATGACCAATGACACGGCCACGAGCGAACTGGCCATTGACCGGGACATCATTGTATTGTCCACGCCGGAAGTGGCCCAACTCGCGCCCTGGGTCGTGGCCCTCATGGCGGCGGGTGGCCTCGCAGCGGCGCTATCTACTGCGGCAGGGTTGCTCCTCGTCATCTCCAGCTCTATTGCCCATGACATATATTTCCGCCTTATCAACCCGGATGCCGATGAAAAGAAACGGGTTTTAGTGGGTCGCATCATGGTGGTGGCTGCGGTGGTCGTAGCGGGGTACTTCGGGGTCAACCCGCCGGGCTTTGTGGGTGAGGTGGTGGCTTTTGCCTTCGGGTTGGCTGCAGCAAGTTTCTTCCCGGTTATACTGCTGGGTATCTTTGACCGACGTGCCAATCGCGAGGGCGCTATTGCCGGCATGATTGTGGGCCTGGGTTTCACTGTGTTCTACATCGTGGGTACCACTGCACAGAAAATCATCCCCGGAGTCGAGGAACCCTTCTTCGGAAACTGGTTATTCGGTATTAGCCCGCAGGGTATCGGCACGGTGGGGATGATGCTTAACTTTGCTGTGTCCCTGGTGGTCAGTCGCCTCACGCCCCCGCCCCCAGCGGAAGTGGTCGCCATCATCGATTCATTGCGGGTACCGGACCATCCGGGCCGAGCCATCATCCTGGACGAAGCAACGGAATAGGTATTTTTAAAAACTACCCTTAACTTTCTCAGGATGAATATGCTACGGTGTATTCATCCTTTTTCTTTAATTTTTAACACAGGTGGAAACCATGAGAATTATTAGTTCTTGTTTGTTCGCATTCTCCATGTACATGACAGGCGCAGCTGCTCAGGCAGAATCCAATGAGGACATCCTGAAGAGCATTGTACTCCATCCTGATTTTGATTTGGAGCTGGCGGTTCGTGAGCCGCTGGTCTTCGATCCGGTGGATCTGGAATTCGACGCACTGGGCCGTGCTTTTGTCATTGAAATGCCGGGCTACCCTTTCCCAAAAGAAGAGGGGCGCGTTGTCTTGCTGGAAGACAGCAATCAGGATGGTGAATGGGACAAGCGCACCATCTTTGCAGAAAACTTCCCGGTGGCGACTTCACTCATGCCGTATAAGGATGGCCTGCTTGTCGCTTCACCGCCTGATTTAATCTTTATTCAGGACACGGACGGCGACAATGTAGCTGATGTACGCGAGGTCGTACTCAGTGGTCTGACCTCGGACAATACCCAGCATAATTTTAATGGACTCACCTATGGCCTGGATAACTGGATATATATGGCCAATGGAGGCAATACGGAATCGGCCCATTGGCCCAATGCGAAAGATGAAAAACTTTTCATCGGATGGAATGATTTCCGTATTGATCTGGAAGGCAAACGTTTTGAAACCATAGGGCGTACTTCGGGTGGTTTTGAACTGGCTATGGATGACTGGGGGCGTATTTATGAAACCCATAACATGGTCCATATCTCTCATCTTCTTTTTCCAGGGCGCTACTTGAAGGATTTGGTTAATACGGGGCGCGATACGCTGGTCAATATTTCGGACCACGAGGAAAACGGAACGTCGCGCATCTTTGCGCTGGGTGAACAGGAGACCCGTGTGAATCACCCGGAACAGTCGGGCTATGTATCGGGTGCCTGTGGTACCACCCACTATGGTGGCGGAGTATTTCCTGCGGAATTCAATGGCAATATCTTTGTCGCAGACTGTGTGTTGAATCTGATTCACCGTGATGTCCTCATTGAGGATGACCCGGCTGGTACAGCACAGCGTGGTCGCGAGAGCATTGAATTTATCGCCTCAACCGATAGAGCCTTTCGCCCGGTCAATATGACGGTGGGACCGGATGGGGCACTCTATGTGCTGGACATGCACCGCGATGTTATTGAGCACCCGGAATGGATTCCCGATGAGATGGAAGTCAACATGGACCTGGACGCAGGTCGTGATAAAGGACGTATTTTCCGCGTGGTCCCGAAGGTGGGCAAACTCCACAAAGTTGCTGCCTATAGTCAAGACGATAAAGATGCTGTTATCGCAGCGTTATCGCACCCAAACCAGTGGAACCGCAGTACAGCCCAACGCTTGTTGGTGCAGTGGCAAGATAAGGACACCATCACCGGGATTACCCAAGAGCTTGAAAGTGATATTCCTCAAGGTCGGCTCCATGCCATGTATACCCTCCATGGGCTGAAGGAACTCAAGCCGAAACAACTCACAGCCTTGTTATCTGATCCTCATCCCGGTGTGCGTGAAAATGCCTTGATTGTCGCGGAGCATTACCTGGACCAGAAGTCTGTGCGCAAGGCCGTCTATGCGCTGGCCCAGGACGAGCACCATCGCGTCCGTATGTTTGTGTCCTTAATGCTGGGCAGTATCAACCGGGGCGGCTGGGGCGATGAAATTGACGCTGCACTAAATACCTTGTTTGATACGGAACTGACGCAACCCTGGGGCAATCTGGCCCTGAGTACGGTATTGGGCGGGGAGCCGGAACTGGCGACTGCAACCGCGACGAAGCTTATGGAAAAAACACTGGAAGCCAATGTAAAGCAGAACGACTTCTATGCACGCGGGTTCCTGAAAACGGTGATGGCGCAAAGCACCGCCACCCAGGATCCAAAGCTATTGCTTCAGACCCTGAATCGTGTCGCCACCGCATCGGATAATGCTGCTCTTAAGGAAGTGGCCATACAGGGTTTACTTGAAGGGCTGAAAAAATACAAACGACCGGATACATCGGATGCTGAATATTTTCCTGCCCTTTCGGAAGCGCTGGCAGCCTTTGAATCGGAACAGGATTTGACGTTGACCCTGGCAGCCTGGGAGTTGGGGCAGTATCTCCATGCTCCGGTATCCCCCAACCAGGAAGCCTTACTCGCAAAAGCACAGCAAGTCAGTCTGGATACGGAACGCCCCTTGCCGGAGCGTCTCGCCAACTTGACCTTGCTCCAGTTTGCACCACTGGTTCAGCGTGTAGATGCCCTCTTTACCTTACTGGACAGTCGCGGTCCACGTGAACTACAACAGGGCGCCGCGCACCAAATCAGCACTGCGGGACGGTTGCCCGAAGCACAACGTCTATTGGCCCTGTGGGATGAGCTGGGCCCGGCCAGTCGTTCTATTGCGGTGGATTTCCTGTTACGCAAGGCCTTTAACCATGATCTCCTGCTCACTGCACTCGAGAATAGGGATATTGCCATCGGCCAGATGCGTTTTGACCTGGAACGTCGACGTTACCTCCTGTGGAACAAGAACGAGGATACGGCGGCACGTGCGGCCAAACTCTTTAACGATGCGGGTGTCGTCACCCGGTCCGAAGCCCTGGAAAAAATGCGCCCTGCACTGACCATGGCGGGTGACCCGGTACGTGGCAAACAGGTTTATCTGGATACATGCGCAACGTGTCATATCTTGGGTAACGAAGGAACCGCCGTGGGGCCCAGCCTGACCGACATCAGTCGGAAGAGTAAAGAGACCTTGCTTCATGACATTCTGGATCCGAATGCAGCGGTCAATTCTGAATTTATCGGGTATACGCTGGAGATTGATACCGAGGATGTCTTTGCCGAGGAGACTACCTTTTCAGGTATCATCGTCGCAGATACGGATAGCGAAGTGACCATTCGCCTGGCGGATGGTGTGGAACATACCTTCAACCGGAACACATTGAAGTCCATGCGCTCCAGTGGACTGTCCTTGATGCCTGAAGAATTGGAATCAGGAATGGAAGTACAACACTTTGAAGATTTATTGAGTTATCTGCAAGAAGCAAAATAGAAAGAATTCGGAAACCACTACAATGCCAAAATTTACAAACGAACAAATTGCAAAATTCAATGAAGATGGTTTTGTGATTGTTGAAAATCTCTTTGATGAAGAAGAGATGGATCTCCTGCTCACCATCGCCAAAGCAGACAAGGCCATGGTGGATGGTGCCATCGAACGTCTGGATGGCGAGGGCAATGTGACGCGTCTGGCGTTGCGCAATGAAATCGGCGACGACCTCTACAGCACTATCGCGGCTGGTGAACGTATCGTTCGACCTATGGAACAGGTGCTGGGCGGTGAGGTGTATCATTACCATCACAAAATGGCGTTGAAGGAACCCCGTACCGGGGGCGCATGGGAATGGCATCAGGATTATGGATACTGGTACGACAATGGTTGCCTCTTTCCCTACATGGCCAGTTGTCTCATCGCGGTGGATGAAGCCACCAGGGAGAATGGTTGTTTACAGGTGCTGCGTGGCTCCCACCACATGGGACGGATGAATCATATTACGGTGGGCGAACAGACGGGTGCAGACCCGGAACGGGTTGCGGAAGCCGAGAAGCAAATGGAACTGCTGTATTGCGAGATGAAGCCGGGCACAGCGGTCTTCTTCCATGGCAACACGCTGCACCGTTCGGACGCAAACAAGAGCGAGAACCCGCGCTGGTCCTTAATCTGTTGCTATAACGCTGCGCGGAACAATCCTTACAAGGAACACCACCATCCCTGCTATACCCCGCTCGCGGTACAGGCCGATGCGCGCGTGAAGGAAGTGGGACAAAAAGAATTGAGTGCTCTTGCCTAGACCCTCCTATTCAAAAGCGATGGCTTCGGTTCTAACGCTTAATCAACAGGGTAAATACCGCTATGAATTCATCATGGAAAGCACGCACGTCTTATGGGAACAACCCCTTTGCATGGGCAAGATCCGCCCGGGGTAAATGCCCTTACCTGTGGGTAGTCGCCTGTGTCGTGCTCTCTGTCTTTCCAGGTGCCTATAGCGAAGCACCTACACATACTGCGGATGTAGTGGTCTATGGCGGAACTTCGAGTGGTGTCATTGCAGCAGTAAAAGCGCAACGCATGGGCAAGTCCGTACTTCTTATTGAGCCGGGCCGCCATCTGGGCGGTCTATCCGCCGGGGGCCTGGGTGCTACCGATATCGGAAACAAGGCTGCCATTGGCGGTATGGCGCGGGCATTCTACAAGGCATTAGGCACCTATTACGGTAAAGAAGAAGCATGGACCTTTGAGCCTCATGTAGCAGAACAACATTTTAATACCCTCGTCACCGAAGCGGCGGTACCTGTTTTCTACGAAGAGCGTCTCGATCTAAAAAACGGCGTAAAGATGGATGGGCACCGGATTACCGCTATGGTCATGGAAAGTGGTACACGCTTCACGGGCAAAGTTTTTATTGATGCCACCTATGAAGGCGATCTTATGGCGAAGGCGGGGGTGTCCTATCACGTGGGCCGAGAATCAAACGCTACCTACGGGGAAACCCTGAACGGTGTACAAACAAAGCAGGCCAAGTTTCATCAGTTTAAGGCCCCCATATCCCCCTACCGGATTGAGGACCAGCCCCAGAGCGGTTTGCTGCCCGGTATCCAGGCGGAGGGTCCGGGAAAGGAAGGTGCAGGCGATCATCGGATTCAGGCCTACTGCTTCCGGATGTGCCTCAGTAGTAATCCCGCAAACAGGCTGCCCTTTCCCAAACCTGCGCAGTATGACCCCATGCGCTATGAACTCCTGCTCCGGTACATGAAGGCCGGGCATTGGACGGTCATGAACTTGTCCAAGGCCATGCCCAATCAAAAAACCGATACCAACAACAAAGGGGCTTTCGCCACCGATAACATCGGCATGAACTATGAATACCCCGAAGGGGATTACGCCACACGTCAGCGCATTATTGAGGAACATATAAATTATCAACAGGGGTTAATGTGGTTCCTGGCCAATGACCCGCGTGTTCCCAAAAACATTCAAGCCGAAATCAATACCTGGGGACTGCCCAGGGATGAATTCACAGAAACAGGGGGTTGGCCCCATCAATTGTATATACGCGAAGCACGGCGCATGATCTCGGATTATGTCATGACACAGCATGAATGTCAGGGCCAGCGCGTAGCGCCCCATCCCATTGCTTTAGCGGCTTATACCATGGACTCCCACCATGTACAACGCTATGTGGATAGCGACGGACACCCGCGCAATGAAGGGGATGTTGAAGTTGGTGGATTCTCGCCCTATCCCATTGACTATGCCGCTATTGTTCCCAAACGCTCAGAATGCACCAATCTTCTTGTGCCCGTCTGTTTGTCCTCATCCCACATCGCCTTCGGCTCCATTCGGATGGAACCCGTCTTTATGGTGCTCGGTGAATCTGCTGCAACAGCTGCCGCACTTGCAATTGATGCATCCACACCCGTACAGGATATCGATAGGGGGGCACTCCGTGAGCGCTTACTCGCAGATCAGCAAGTCCTCATCTGGAATCAATAACTAACGAACGTACGCTGCGTTCTTGATCGTAGTCACGCTTTAAATACACATTGTGCACACACACTTCAGGCGGCAACGCAATAAACGCTACCGCCTGGGATGAATCTTTACGCTTTGGGCGCTTTGGGTGCTTCGGCAGTTTCGGCTTTTTTCTTGTCTACCAGTACCTGTACCGCTTCGGGCAGTGCAAATTCCGCATCGTCTATTGCTTTATTCATTTCGAATTCCGTAAAGCTGATTTCGATGACCTGGGTAAGTACCTTCTGAACCATCTTGCTGGGAAATTTAACGCCATCTTGCTCTTTGTACTCTTCGAAAGTCATTTCCATGGGGACTTTTCCCATTGGCGTATCAGCAATCATTTTTAATCCCGCAGGTAAATAAGTCGTCTTGTCCAGAAGCATGGTCATTTGAGCATCAAACTTGGCCTCCAGTTCAACGATATAGCATGCTTGCCCGTTAAAGTTCTCTTCACCGGTCGTCTTGGCACTGTTATAAGCCTTACGCCAATCGGCATTGGAACTGAAGTCGGACTGCAACTTCATCATGGCCGCCTCTTTCCCTTCCAGCAGGCGAGCACCCTGTAGTATGTTATTCTCCCAAACCACTTCGCCATTGAAACCCTGGGTAATTGTCCCTATACCATGCATCATGATTTCGGTCTTCGACTTATCGGGTGCCTTTTGTAGCAAAATCATATCGCCCTTAACCCCCATTCCAGTCAACTCCATCACCCCTACCATCTTCATACTCTTTATGGCAGTCATCTTCTCGCCACCGGACGCCTCGGCCATCTTGTCCATGAGATCTTCGCCCTTGGGCAATTCTGCAACGGCACTTGTGGAAACCAGGGCCAGCATGGCCAGTATCAGCATTGTATGTTTCAGTAAACGCATGTAATCAACTCCTTTGTCCCTACTTGAGGGGTTGTTTCAAAATCCAGGTCGTGGCAGCCGCCAGCGCCGGGTCATTGTTTTCCATTTCGCCAAAAAATCCGGGGGGTGCATACACATCAGGACGAATTCCCACCCCTTCTATTCGATCGCCATTGGCAGAGACATAATCCGCTATGGGGAACATGAGGGTGTCCCCATTGGGCAGCTTTTCCAGACTGGCGGGCAAGACCGCGCCAGCGGTCTGCGTACCAAAGACTTTAGCATAACCCATGCTTTGCAGCCCCCCCGCGAAAAACTCTGAACAAGACGCAGAGCAATTGTCTACAAGAATTGCAACGGGTCCGGTATAGGCACCCATACGCGGGTTAACTTGCAACTTCAGCTCTGTGTCACGGAAAATCATGGTGCCCAGGTGCCCGGTATCTTCGGGTACGAACCAACCCGCCATCCCCATGGCAACCCCTGCGATACCACCACCGTTCCCGCGAAGGTCAATCACTATACCCTTTTTGTCTTTGAATTCCGTCACTGCTGTTTCCAAGGCAGGCATGATACGCATGGGGTCCATAAAATAGTTGAAGGCTATATACCCTATTTCGTCTTCCAGTGCTTTATGCTCGAACCACACCCGAAGTGGCGGCATGTTGCCCAGTGTGACCAAATTACCTTTCAGGGGCTGGCGTGGAATATCCGCTACTGCGACGCCATAGAGAATCGTATCGAAAAGAATTTCTACTGTTTCGTCGAGAGGACCATCAAGGCGTTTCTCAACAGCGCGATTCCCATATAGCCCGGCAAGGGAATCAACGGGCAGGGCCGTCTTGAGGCGTTCCAACATAGGTGTCAGGGCTTCACCATCGATAGCCTCAATGGTCCATCCCGGTTGCAACTGATACTTGGCTGCGGGTGAACCCGGTTCCACCGCCGTAATCATCACTTTCCCCAGATGAACACGAACCGTCAGGCCGGGCGTACCTATGTCAGCATTTTCCGTATTCCCTTTTGTGTCCAAATCGTCGTAGACCTCTGCGGGGATAAGATTCAGGTGAGACAGTTCCAGTTCATTGAGCATGGTCTGCATCTGGGCCCGACTCTCATTCACCGTCTTCGCTTGTGCCACAAGGGGGCGATAGTAGGTGCCACGGGCTTCCCAGTCCAGGTCGTTAAAGGTAGTGTCCCATACTTTTTCGTGTACTGTAGTCCAGAGTAGATCGAAGGATTCGAGGTTCTTCGCGCGGGCTTCTTCGGTCAGGGTTTCTTCCTGTGTTCCCAGGCTTACACAGCCCTGTAAAATCAACATGAGGGCCAGGATTGCACTGGGCATATAAAACTGCTTCAAAATGTTAGACTCCTCGTTATCAAATCCCCTAGACTCTACATCTTGAAGACAGGTACAGTACAGTTTTTCCCGAAATTCTATTCGATTACAAGGACCATTGATTTATGAAGACCTGGCGCGTTGCAGGAATTAATTTTGAACACAGCCACATGGGCGACCTGTTGCGTATGGTCCATATGCATCCCCATGCCGAAATCTGTGGTATCTGTCACGATGATGCTGAATTGATGGAATCGACTCTCCATAATTTTCAGATTCCCGAAAATCTGGTATTCAACGATTATAAAGCATGTATGGAGCAGTGCCAACCGGACCTGGTAATCTTGTGCCCGGCCACAGCACGCCACGCGGAATGGCTGGAAAATATCGCTGTGTACAATGTGCCCATCCTCATGGAAAAGCCCTTTGCTGCTTCACTGGCAGAGGCTGACCGGATGATAACTGCCATGGAAAAATCGGGGCAGCCCTGGATGATTAACTGGCCTTTACGATGGGTAGCGAGCCATGTAACCGCGAAACGTCTGGTGGATGAGGGTGCAATCGGAACCTTGCAAGAAGTCCATTATTACAATGGTAACCGTGGGCCCATGTATCACGTGGCAGACAAGGTGGAAACCGATGAAGCCTATGTGGCCCGTGAAAAAACGAAGAGCTGGTTCTACAAGAAGGCCGAGGGTGGCGGTTCGCTGCTGGATTATCTGGGCTATGGCACCACGCTGGGCACCTGGTTCCTCAATAGCGCAACGCCCCTCGAAGTGACCACAGTCGTGGATGAACCCCTAGGTCTGGAAGTGGATGAACACAGCATCACTGTGGCGCGTTATGCAACGGGTCTTTCCAAGTTCGAGACCCGCTGGGGCACCTTCACCAATCCCTGGACCCACCAGCCACAACCCAAGTGTGGCTTTGTGCTTAAGGGGGATGAAGGCACTATCAGCAGCTATGATTATGAAGAAACCATCTGTGTCCAGACGGAGTCCAATCCGGCAGGTGATGACATAGAGGTAGATACCCTGGAAGCACCGTTCCAGGATCCAATACAGTATTTTATTCATTGCCTGGAAACTGATACACCCGTGGAAGGGCCACTGGACCCGAAACTGTGCCGTATAGGCCAGCAAATCGTGGACACGGCCCGGGCCAGTGCAGAGAAAAAAGCGACGGTAAAGCTGCTCCCCTGAACGGGGTAGCAAAAATAAGGAATCATCTTTTGAAATTCTCGACATCACTATTCGTAGGGGTACTCGCACTCCTGTTTGCAGGTACCGCCGTAGCGGGATCGCCCGACTCATCGCCTGGACGTACCCACACTTCCATCAAGCGCCTCTCGGAAGAACGACTCGCCGCACTCCATGCCGACATCAATGCGTTGAAAGCGAAGCGCGTGGATGTAAAGCTGCAAAGCGGGCTCAATGACTACCGGGGCATCCTCCATGCCCATGCGGAAGACGCATCCCACACCGGCGGTACCCGCCCTGAAATGCTGGAAGGGGCCAAGATGGCAGGCGTGGATGTGGTCATGCTCACCGATCACTATCGTCCGCCCAAGGATTTCATCACCGACACGTGGCGCGGTATGCACGATGGCGTGTTGTTTATCCCCGGCTCCGAATCCAACGGCTACCTCATCTATCCTGAAAATTCAGTGGTAGAGCATATGGATAAATCGGGCAAGGAATTTGTAGACATCATTACAGAAGGTCAGGGCCTTATTTTTCTGTCCCACCTGGAGAGTAAATCCAAGTACTCGCTGGAGGGTCTCACCGGAATTGAAGTCTATAACCGCCATTACGACGCTATGGACGACATGATGATCCTGGGCATTTTCATGCAGGCCGCTACGGACAAAAAGGAACTGGATAAATTTCAGGGCCTATTGGCAAAGTACCCCGATGAAATTTTTGCCAGCCAGGAAGATTATCCCAGCCTCTATGTGGAGCGCTGGAACGAAGCCACGGCTGAGATGCGGGTCGTTGGGGTGAACGCCAGTGATTGCCACCACAACCAGGTTATCGTGACCCGCATGGTGGACGAGAACACGGTACTCATCGGCACCATCGTTGACCCGGACGACGGTATGCGCACACTCACCGCAGCGCAACGCCCGGGCATCCCGGAATTAAACAAAGGACACAAGCCGGGCGACCAGGTGGTGGCTATCGATATTGACCCCTATCACGTGGCCATGCGCAATGCGAGCACACACATCCTCGCACCGGAACTGACGGAGAAGGCCATGCGCGATGCGCTGGAAGCGGGTCATGCCTACATAGGTCGGGACTACCTCTGTGACACCAAAGGATTTGTCTATCTTGCGAAGCAAGGCGATGACCAGGTCGGTATCATGGGCGACATCGTTTCGCTGAAAGATGGTCTTCAACTGGTCGCGGAAATGCCGCTGGAAGCCATGGTCAAGCTATATAAAGATGGTGCGTTGGTAAACGAAGCCACCACCCGTGAATATAGCTTCACGCCCGACGGCCCCGGTGTGTATCGCTTTGAGGCCTGGCTGCCCGCAGACGATGAAGAGCGGGTATGGATTATGGCGAATCCCATCTATGTGACGGAATAAGTGGATGACGGATGATACACGGAGTTCTCGTTCCTATGCTCTGCGTGGGAATGCATACACCGGAGCTCTGCTCCGGAAAAATAGACGCGCTTGACCGAACCACTACGACTTCACTCCCGAATTGTGCAGGGATTGTAAACGCGGAGACCGAAGCTCGGCTGGCAATAACCCGCCTTCGCGGGAATGACAAAAGGGAAAAATATGACCGACGATGCGCGGAGCGGGTACGGGTTAAGCGAGCAGAAGGGGCAGGGTACTTTCCCTGCGCCTCTTTTGTCTTACCTTCCCCCCACGCCGTCGTATAAGCCAAAGATTGGGCTTATTGGTTGTGGGGGCATCACTGAGTATCATCTGCGCGCGTACAAGAACGCGGGGCTGGACATTGTGGCGTTGTGTGACATCGACCTGGAACGGTGCAAGGCGCGGCAAGCAGAATTTTATCCCGACGCGCAAATCGGTATTGACCCCCAGTCAATATTTGATAACCCCGACATCGCGGTGGTCGACATTGCGACCCATCCTGATGTGCGGGTCGAGCTGGTGAAACGTGCGCTGGACGCGGGTAAGCATGTGTTGTCCCAGAAGCCCTTTGCGAAGGACCTGGACACCGCGCGGGAACTCATTGCCTATGCAGCAGAGCGCAAGCTCCAACTTGCGGTGAATCAGAACGGACGCTGGGCGCCCCACTTCAGCTATATGCGCCAGGCCATCACAGCGGGACACATCGGCGAGGTGTGCTCAGTGGACTTTACCCTCCATTGGGACCATAACTGGACGGCGGAAACGCCCTTCGACGCCATATACCACCTCATCCTGTACGACTTCGCTATTCACTGGTTCGATATGGCCTGTGTCTTCTTTGGCGGTCAACAGGCGGAGCGCGTCTTTGCCAGTATCGCCAAAACCCCGAGTCAGCAGGGCACCCCGCCCTATATGGCCCACGTCGTCGCGGACTTCCCCACGGGGCAGGCGACCTTTGTCTTTAATGCCGACTGCCCATTCGGTCAGGAAGACCGTAGCGTAGTGACCGGAACGAAGGGTGTGCTGCGTAGTGTTGGGCCAGGCATCACGGAACAAACGGTGACCTTGCACACGGAAGACGGTACCGCTACCCCCGAACTCACCGGCGATTGGTTCACCAACGGCTTTGAAGGGTGCATGACCGAACTCCTCTGCGCTATCGAAGAGGACCGCGCGCCCATGAACTCCGCAGCCTCCGTATTGCCCGGCTTGGCGCTGTGCTTCGGGGCGTGTGAAAGTGCAGATAGTGGCGCGGTGGTAGAGCTTGCCGGGCGGACGGACAAAACACCTTAACGCAGAGGTGCAGAGAACGCAGAGGGGGAAGAAGGGGAGGCTCACGCGAAGACGCGAAGGCGCAAAGGGGAGATGGAAAAGAGGGAG
>CALAXS010000512.1 GCA_937895305.1 uncultured bacterium | reverse complement strand
GTTATCCGCACGTGGAATACCCGCATATGTCTTGTTGCTACTGACCGACGAAAATGGTGCAGCAGCGGAGTTTTCCGTACCACAATCGGGCCAGGTAGCATTGGCGGTATTGTTTTCAGATGTATTTCCTGACTAAGCATGTCTTGATTAAGCCTACTACAGCCCCCTAATATACCCATGAGCCCTGTTTCTCTTTTAAATGAGCGTTCTTTGAAAGACTTGATGCGGGCCGTCGTGTTAGCTCCATGTACGCTATTGGGCGTTCGGGTAGGGATGTGCGACGTTCTATAACGGGAATAGTGCAGCGTGTACTGTCCACAGTGCGATCATAATGGGCCATAGGGGTCCCGGATCGTGGGAGCCGGTATTTATGGATGATCTTCTCACCGAATTCCTGACGGAAACATCGGAGAGCCTTGCGGTAATTGATGTCGAGTTGGTGAAATTTGAGCAGGACCCCAATGACGAGGCCATTCTCGGGAACATTTTCCGGCTGGTCCATACAATCAAAGGCACCTGCGGATTTCTTGGATTACCAAGACTGGAAGCCGTGGCGCATGCGGGCGAGAACGTACTGGGAAAGTTTCGAGATGGTGTACTTGATGTCACCCCGGAAGCAGTGACGCTCATTCTCAAGTGCATCGATACCATTCGCGATCTGTTGGGAGAGCTGGAGAATTCCGGTGAGGAGCCTGAAGGTAAAGATACAGGTTTAATTGATGAACTGAATGCCATGGCTGAGGGGCGTACGCCGAGCGCCTCTGCGGCCCCTGTGAAAGCCGCAGCACCTGCCCCCGCAGCACCTGCGGCTGGTGGAATGACGACCAATGAGTTTGGCGCGCCTGTTGCTGCAGAATTGCTGGCGGAGGTTGAGGCGGCCAGTGGTGGCGGAATGGCGACCAATGAGTTTGGTGCGCCTGTTGCCGCTGAATTACTGGCGGAGGTCGAGGCGGCCAGTGGTGGCGGTGGCGCAATGGCGACAAACGAATTTGGTGCCCCCGTTGCAGCCGAGTTGCTAGAGGAAGTTGCCAACGCACAGTCTGATGGCGTGAAAGCGGCAACGGAAGCGGAAATGGTTGCCGAGAGTCAGGCTGAGCGCAAAGCCGAAACGGGCAGCGATTCTGTGCCCGTCGCGGCGGTACCAGCCCCGGTAGCGGCGGCTTCGCCTCCTGCTGAAAAGAAGGAAGTAACGAAGGGTGGTGGTGAGAAGGAAGGTGGCGTTGCGACCTCCAGTATCCGTGTTACCGTGGATGTTCTGGAAGACCTCATGACCTTGGTCAGTGAGCTTG